>JBFLXS010000063.1 GCA_040755795.1 bacterium
GTTTGTGTCATAAGTTTGTCCTCCTTATTTTAGTTAGTTAATACTTTTTGTATAGTATACCATAAAATCTTTCGCAGGTCAAACTTGACACTTTATCATATCATCTCTGCGGTGAACAGTTACCTTTTTTCGTATCTTAGTAACCTGGTGGCTGAATAATTATCACTTTTTCAAAATGAGAATTGCTAGTGTCGTGTTGAGTAAGTTTTGCACGGCGTATCATCAGATTTCATAACCTGCAAACGGATAATTGGTAACTGGTAATTGGTTAAATAGTTTCGTCCTGAGCTCAGCCGAACGGTATTTAATTACCAGTTACCAATCACCAGTTACCAGAATCAAATTCCGTGCGTTATTTGTTCAACACGACACTAGGTAGATAATGAGGAATTTCATGAAAAAGAATAATAAGGGTGGATTTACCCTTCTTGAGTTAATGATTGTTGTTGGAATAATAGGTGTTTTAGCCGCGATAAGTGTAGTTAAATTTATGCAATTGATAGATAAGGCAAGAGAAGCCGCGGCAAAAGCTAATTTAGGGGCATTGCGAGCATCTATCGTTATTTATTTTGCGGATACGAGAGGAATGTGGCCCAGACTATTAAATACTGAAAAGTGGGATAATGGCGGTGAAACTTTTCCTCCTTTTGTGCCTGACTATATTCAAAAGATACCCAGAGCAACACTTCAACGGTCTAATCCACATCTGCATACTGAAGAAATTGAAACACATATTCACTATGTCCCAACTAATCTCTATGATGAAATAGCAGCGGGACAAATTAATGACATAGGTGGATGGATATATAGCTCTAACAGTGGCGATGTGCGGATAAATTGTAATCATCAAGATACCAATGCCTTTAATAACCTTTCATCTACTATCTATTACTCTAATTATGGACATGAAATATAGGTAATCGTTCACCGCAGAGACACAGAGAATGATTTTAGAAAAAACACGGACAGAGCAAATAATTGCCACCTGTGCGATTAGACTAATTCATCGCAGAGACGCAAAGGAAAAATAAATGTAAAATGTAAAATAGAAAATGAAAAATGGGAAATTTTACTACTTCGCAAGACTCATTACCTTTCAGTTATACATTTTCATTGGACATTATCCATTTTACATTTAACCGCACAGGTGGAATAATTGCAAAGGTAATGACTCATTTATCAGGAGAAACCGTCATGCCCCTGCGGGGCCACAAAGGACGATGAAAATAGTGGTAGGAGATAGAAGGTGGGAGATAGAGAGATAAGCGTGAGGAGTGATGTTTTCTTTACTCTCTACTCTCTACTTTCTACTTCCTTTTTTCAGGAGAAACGGTCATGAGTCTGCGACTCACAAAGGATGATGAAAATAGTGGTAGGAGATAAGCGTGAGGAGTGGTGCTTTCTTTACTTTCTACTCTCTACTTCCTATTTTCAGAAGACACCAAAGAGAATTTTTCTCTCGCCAGGACGCAAAGGTCGCAAAGAAATCTTTTCTTAGCGTCCTTTGCGCCTTTGTGAGAAATTTGAAGTTTGTGTCTTCTCATGAATTTAGTTTAATCTGTCTTCAAATTCTTCTCTGTGTCTCCGTGTCTCTGCGGTTAAATACTACCCAATTGAGGTGAAGATTTGAAAAAAATATTACTTATTACTTTATTCCTTTTAATTGGCTCTTCATTAGCCGTTCCTGAAGAAATAACAACACCTAATCTTATTACCATTGATTACCGTGAGGCGGATATAAATGATGTTTTACGCTCATTAGCCTCACAGCAAAAAGTTAATATTGTCACAGATGAACCTATCAAAGGACGAGTAACAATACACCTGACAAAAGTCCCTTTTGAAACAGGATTAATGGCTTTACTTAATGCCCATGGATTAACTTATGAAAAAAAAGGTGATATTTATAAGGTAAAAAAAATTGATTTAAAAAAACCTTATACCTTATCTGTAGAGCGTGGATATTTAACATTAGATGCAAAAAAAGTAGATATTAATGAAATCTTACGAGATATATCTTTACAAAGTGGAGTTAATATTATTACGGATAAATCTGTTGTTGGAGAAATATCAATATATCTAAAAAATGTCCCGGTAGAAACAAGTCTTGAACGAATACTTAGAACGGGTGGCTTTAAATATCGAAAGGTAAAAGATATATATGTCGTTGGAGCAGGTGGCGAAGAAGAAGAGAGAATAAGAACAATTAATGTTAAAAATGGACTATTATCACTGGATATTAAATCTGCTGATATACTTAAGGTATTACGCGAAATATCCATTCAAGGAGGAATAAATATTGTTGCCGACAGGTCAGTTGTCGGTGAGGTATCTTCTCATCTTGAAAATGCACCATTAGAAGTAGGATTGCGGGCTCTTTTAGAAACTAATGGCTTTAGTGTAGAGAAGATTAATGAAATCTTTCAAGTTACCCGAATGGAAGGTAAAAAAACATTTTCTATTATGGTCAACCAGGAAGGATTATTTACCGTAGATTTAAAATCCGCAAACTTAGAAGAGGTAATAAGGGCGATTGCGGTTCAAGGAAAGATTGATATTGTTACCGCAGGCTATGTCAAGGGTAAAGTAGATGCTCATCTCACTGAAGTCCCTTTAGAAAAACTATTAGGACTAATATTAGAAGGAACTAATTTTACATTTAGTAAAAGTAATGGAACTTATATTATAGGAGAGGGGGTCTCTTTAAGTGCGGCGGCTCTTACCTTTGTTAATTCAGAGGTAATTAAGGTCAACTGGATAAATGTAGAAGAGGCTTTAAAATCTTTGCCAGATGCCTTTCCTAAAACTAATATTAAATTACTTAAAGACCAAAATGCCCTGGCGATTATCGGCACTCAACAACTAATTGATAAAGTGAAGGAGTATCTCTCTCAAATAGACAAACCAGCCCCTCAAATTATGATTGAGGCTTTAATTGTTGATTATACAACAACATGGGGTCGAGAATTAGGATTAGCAGAAGCAAAATATCAAAAAGGAAATATTGATATAAAATTATTTCCAGACCAGATTATACCTTTACCATTAACTTATAAAGTTGGGGAATTAAGTAAAGAATTCTCCGCAAGTTTAAGGGCTTTGATA
Source organism: bacterium (assembly GCA_040755795.1). NCBI lineage: Bacteria > bacterium. Next base: position 3,106 of record JBFLXS010000063.1, read on the forward strand.
AAAGAGGGAAAGGCAACTATTCGGGCTAATCCTACCCTTGCTACTCTAAATGGACATGAGGCAAATATTGATGTTTTGACAATGTATCGGTATCGAGAACATAGATATAATGAAGCGACTGGAAAATTAGAACCTGTTGGTGTACCAAGGGTAGTCGAAACAGGGATAAAATTAAAAATTAAACCCTGGGTAACTGCCTCTAATGAAATTAATGTCGAAATCTCACCAGAAGTTAGTGATAAAACAGGTGAAACAGAAACAGGAGCCGGTGGCGGTTCCTTGCCTATTACCAGCGAACGAAAGGTTAACACAACAATTAGAGTGAAAGATGGAGAAACAATCGTTATTGGTGGATTAATTCAAGCAAAGAAAAATGAATCAGAATCCAGAGTCCCTATCTTAGGGCGAATCCCAATTATTGGATATCTATTTAAAAAATTAACAAAAGAGGAATCGCAATCACAACTTGTCATTTATATCACCCCGTATATTCTCTCAACTTCTTTAGAAAGTAAAAAATAGAGAATTGTTAATTATGATAAAAAGAAATGATTTTTTTAATTATGAAAATGACCAAAATATTAAAACCATTTCTCATCGCCGAAATAAATATCACAAAACTCAATGTGCCTTTGGTCAATTATTAGTCTGCTGTAATCAATGTGCTATGGGCCCCTGTCAACTCAGCCATAGTCAACTCCCACTTCATTTGAAATTAATCCATAAACAAAAACTAACAGGTATCTGTGGGGATACATTAGATACCATCATTGCTAAAAACCTTCTATCGTCCATCATAAAAGGAACAACCTCAAGTATAATTTACGCTAAACAGATTGCCTTATCTTTGTTAGATACATCTTCCCGGATAAAAAATGAAGGCAAACTACAACAAATAGCCAAAAGACTTGACATACTATTAGACAAAAAAGAAATAGCATTAAAGGCTCTTGCGGATATTGAAAATCCAATGCAGAATTCTCCTGTATCTATGCGGTTTGTCTATAACTATCTTCCAAAACGAGTAAGACTTGACTTTGTTGAAAAGAATATTTTTCCCACTTCAGCCACAAGTGAAATTTTACAGGGTAATCATTTATGTAGTCTGGGTGTTAGTTCAAATGAAGAGGATTTTTTAATACAGGGATTTAAGATTGGATTAACAAACCTTTTGACAATGATTATTGCCTCAGAACTTCAAGATACCCTTCTTTTGCCACATCAATTAGTTGAAACAACAACAGGGATGGAAATTTTAGAACAACCACAGGTAAATATTATCTTAATCGGACATTTTCCATTATCAGGCGACAAAATTGTCCAATTAGCAAACTCTGAAGAAATGATAACGAAGGCTCATCATCAAGGAGCAATGGGAATAAATATTCTGGGTTTAGGTTGTATTGGAAATGAAATTTTAGGTCGAGGTAATATTCATTGGCTCGGTGGGGCAGACCTTCAAGAACTTGCTGTGGGGACAGGTTTAGTGGAAATGGTCATGGCAGATGAGGGATGTGTTTATCCTGCTCTAAAACAAATGGTAAATTCTTTCCATACACAATTTATCAATACTCAAGAAATAAATGATATAAAAGCCGTTGAAATTATCGAGACCGCTATTAGTAATTTTGCAAATCGTAAAAAAACTATCTCCATAGATTCTCAGAAAAAACTGATGTCATTTTCTGCAGGTTTTTCTTTTGAAGGACTGGTTGATATTTTAAGCAAGTTAAATCCAATTGACCCCTTCAAACCTTTACTTGATTGGTTGGTATCTGGTGAAATACAGGGATTTGCTTTATTAATTGGTTGTCCAAAACTTAATGAAACTCATCTCCAAATAGTCAAAGGACTTCTAAAGAAAAATATATTGATATTAGGTACAGGATGTAGTATTTATTCCTGTATTTCTGCAGGACTGATGAGTGCCACTGCTACCGTTGAATATGCAGGTCAAAAACTGGGAAATATCCTATGTAGTTTAGCCCGACTATCTAATATTGAAAAGGCTCTACCACCTATCTGGCATTTTGGAAGTATGATTGATTTTGCTCATATTTTAAATCTTTTATTTGCTATTGCCACAAGACTCGATATGCAATTAAAAGACATCCCAATAGTCGCTATTGTCAATGAATTGGGAATAGAAAAACCAACGGCGATGGGATTTGGACTTCTAAGTTTAGGAATTCCAGTCCACTTTGGATTAAATCAAACCATTCTTAGTAGTCCCCTCATTGGCAATATACTTGCTAAAAAGGTCATAGAATTATTTGAAGGAAGGATTATTTTAGAAACAGACCCATCTCAGGCGGCTAAATTACTTATTGGCAGTATTGATGAAAAACGCATTGGGTTAAATATTTGATACTCGATGTTCAAGTTTTTTAAAGGTATAAAGATTTAACCGCAAAGAGCGCAAAGGAAGGTTTCGCAAAGGACGCAAAGAAAGGAAAACAGGTCTATAAACGAAAACGAACTTTCAAATATTGTTAATTGCTTATAAATTTCAATGTATTAAGACTCAAGGAAGGAATTAAAAGGGTGGTGAACAACCGATAATCTCTGCGTTCTTTGCGGTTAAAAAAGGATAAACCACTTAATCTTAAAAAAACTTGAATATCGAGTATAAGAAATCACCGGGAAAACGAAAAAAAATAGACCGTCCCATCTAAAGTATTTTATTAAAATGCCGATAATTTATTTAGAAGGACGAATAAATCTGCGTTCATTTTCAGGGGAAACGGTCATGAGTCTGCGACTCACAAAGAGCAATGAAAATGGGAGAAGGACAACCCCCTAACCCCCTTTATTAAGGGGGAATATCTGTTCTAAACCAGAGGATACGAGTCTGGAGATACTATACTAATTCACTAATCTCTAATTCACTAATTCGCTATTTTCAGGGGAAACGGTCATGAACCGTTAGTTCACAAATGAAGATGAAAATAGTAGATAGAAGGTGGGAGATGGGGAGATAAGCGTGAGGAGTGATGTTTTCTTTACTTTCTACTCTCTACTCTCTACTTCCTATTTTCAGGAGAAGACAAATCATGGAGATTATTTCAATTATGTTATTTGTTTTAAGCATAGGATTAATCTTTATCTCCTGTTTCTTTTTCAATAATGCTATAGAATGGCTGGGGAAGACATTTGAATTAGCCGAAGGAACTATTGGAAATATCATCTCAATCACAGGGAAATGTCTTCCACAGATAATAATTCCTTTAACTGCCTTTATTTTCCTCCGGGGAACAGAAACTATACCAATAGGTATTGGAGCAATCATTGGTGCACCACTTATTTTATCCACATTAGCCATTGGTATATTTGGATTGACAATTATATTATTGGCTAAAAAAGGCGAGCGAGATAGTGAAATAGACGCTGATGAGCTAATTATATCAAGAGATTTAAAATTTTTCTTAATTACTTACTCCTTCGCCATATTTGCAGGGTTACTTGAAGATAAGTTTCCACAAATATTCATTGGATTTATTTTATTGATAATTTATGGCTATTATCTCTATCGAAGTATTGCTTATGAAGAAAGGGCATTTGAAGAACTCTATACCCCATTATACTTCTCAGGAGGCAGAGGAGAAACAACATCAGCAACTATTATTTCCCAACTTGTCATTTCTTTAATATCTTTAATTGGAGGGAGTTATTTATTTGTTCATACTATGAAAGAAATAACTCTTGGAATTCAATCTCCATTATTAGGGTTAATTTTAGCGATAATCTTTGCTCCTCTTGTAATTGAAATTCCTTCAAAAATTAATATAATTATATGGTTAAAAGATAACAAAGATACATTGGCATTAAGCAATATAATGAGTTCGATGATATTTCAATCTACTATTCTGGTTATGTTAGGAATTTTATTTAGTCCCTGGCAATTACAGGGAATAGCACTTCTGGCAGGCGGTATTCCCATAGTAGTTTCTACACTTATTTTTATAATGATGAGTATTCAAGAAAAAATTAATCCTTATGTATTATTAGGAGCTGGTGGATTTTATTTAATCTTTCTGGCAGGACTTTTCTTTATGAAATAATATCAATTCTATAAAGTTTTTGCCTTTTTGTCAACACGAATGCACACGAATAAGAAGCAAATATTCCCCCTTAATAAAGGGGGTTAGGGGGTTGTTGACCCATAGGCGTTAAAATATAAGGCTTATTAAAGAGGCAAAAATTAACTAAAATTGATATAACTACTATACTTTCTCTTCAGGATACCCATCGTGTATTTCTCCGACTATTTCTTCTAATAAATCCTCCATAGTGACTATTCCAACGATTTTTTTAGATTCATCTTTGACAATAGCCAGTTGGAGATGCTTTTTCTGAAATTCTTTGAGCAGGTCGTTGATTTTTTTAGAAGGCAAGACAAAATAAGCCGGTTTAATTAAATTTTGCCAGTTAGTTTGATTTTTAAGGCTGATTAGAAAGTCTTTAACATGAAGGATGCCAATAATTTCTTCTCCTTTATAAACAGGCATTCTCGAATGGCCTTCTTTAATCATCAAGGATAAGATTTTATCTGTGGAGTCTTCGTCTATTTTTACACAAACCATCTTATTTTGTGGCGTCATTACTTCCTCTACCTTATGGTCACCAAATTCAAAGATAGAATGAATTAGTTTTTGTTCATGTGCCTTTAACACCCCTTCTCTTGCCCCAATGTCAACTATTGTTCTAATTTCTTCCTCAGTCAACTCTTTGTCTTTAATAAAAAATTTATGTTTTTCTATTAACAGAATGATTAAATGAGTTAGCCAGGATAAGATTATTTTCAATGGAGCTAAGAGGATGGAGAAATACCGCAGAGGATATGTAACCCAGGGGGCAATTTGAGAGGATTTTGTAGCGCCAAGTGTAATTGGGACAATTTCACCAAAAAATAAAATTAAAATTGTCATCACAAAAATAGCCAATCCGGTGGCTATTACCTCGTTAATGCCAATTTTTCCACATAAATTAATGGCGATAAATGTCGCTATGGATGAAGCAGTAATATTAACCAGAGTAGTTCCGATTAGAAGGGTTGTCAGAAGTTCTTTGGGATTTTCTAATAACCTTGAAATTCTCTTTTGTGCCCTATCACTTAGTTGTTTTATCTTTAACTTTGATAGAGCAAAAAGAGCCGCCTCTGCCCCGGAAAAAAAAGCGGATAAACATAAGAGTATCCCTATAGAAATCAAGAATAAGATTAAATTATCCAAAAATTATCCCACCCCACAGATTACAAAGATTAAAAGTGTAATTAATCCGCCAACTAAAGCACCAATAACTACTTCTTGCAAGGAATGAATTCCTGTTTTCCATCTACTGTGACAGAGTAAAATCGCAACAATCAGCACCAGTAAAGAAATAAATATATTTCTACTAACAAATGTAACAATTACCCAGATACAAAAACTAACCGCACTATGACCTGAAGGCATTCCACCCCTCAAAAAAGTTCCTTTGCCAACACAGGCTTTAATTGCAACGACCGCGATTAAGACTAAAGATAAACTGACAAAGGATAGATGTATGGGATTATATTCTGTTCTTATTACCACTGGAGAAGGAAGATGTATTCGATTGTATAAGATTAAATAACCAATAGATAAAGCAATTATCGAGGCAATCAATACTGCTCCGGCACCAATATCTTTAGCCGTGCCTGCGACTTTATGATGGGTATCAATAATTAAATCAACGATGGATTCTATTGCGGTATTGAGCATTTCACTAATTAATACTAAACCAATGGCAAAAAAGATTGCCACTAATTCAATTCGAGTTAAATCTAAGAATAAACTTGCCAGTAAAACAAGCACCATTACGGAGACATGCAATTGCATATTGCGTTGTGTCTTTAATCCATGAATAATGCCTGATATGGCAAAATTAAAGCTATCGGATAAACCTTTAAATAGTTTCACTTTTTCTTATCTCTCCCCTATTTTGATAATTGGTAAATGGTAACTGGTAATTAAATATCGGTAACCGTTCAGGTAATCCTTTACCGCAGAGACGCAGAGAAACAGAGAGGAAAAAATATCTTTTTTCGCGTTTTTCGGTGTTTAAAAAAGTTTAAAAACAGTTAGTCAAAAGTAAGTATTAAAAGATTAATAAACAACGAAAGACCCAAAATGCACCAAAAAAAAGGAAATTTCTGTCTCTGGTGAATAGATTTTAATTTTTTCTCTGCGTCTCTGCGGCATCTTGCGGTGAACGGTTACGCCATTTTAACCAGTTACCAATTATCCGTTTGCTGTAACTAATTTAAGTATTTTTTCCATTCTCACAACCATTGGTTCTTCTGGTAAATTCTGCGGGCTATGGTCATAGCCTAAAATATGCAATATCCCATGAATTAAAAGAATAGTCAGTTCTTTTTCAAAACTATGTTTATATTCCTTTGTCTGGCGCAAAACGGCATCCAGAGAGATAATAATTTCACCTAATAAGAGCCTATCCAAAAAGTTGATGTTTCCATTAATTTTCCCATAGCGAAAGGCTAAAACATCTGTTGGTTTATCTATCCGGCGGTATTCTTTATTTAACCTTTGAAGTAATTCATCATCTCCTAAGACAATACTTACCTCGCCATTTGAGATGCCTTCATATTTCAAGGCAGTTTTAACTACCTGTTTAATCCAATTTGCCTTGAACTTCTTGTTTATCTTGTTGAGAATTGACACCTTTAACATCTTGAGTTTGCTCCGTAAATAGTGGAGATGGTTGTTGTTCCTTTTCTGGATATTCTACTCTGGCATGAAACAAGGTGATTAGAACCCTGGTGAATGCCTGGCTAATCTTATTTAAGTCTTTTAAAGTCAAGTCACATTCATCCAATTCGCCACTAATAAATCTATCATCAATGATTTTTTTAACCAATTTTTCAATTCGGGATGTTGTTGGTTTTATCAAAGTTCTGGAAGCGGCTTCGCAGGAATCAGCCAACATCACAATTGCCGCTTCTTTACTTTGAGGTTTTGGACCTAAATATGAGAATTCTGTCTCCTTAAATTCTTGTTCTTCGGTTGCCTCTTTTTCTCTTGCCTGATGATAAAAGTAAGCCATAACCGATGAACCATGATGTTGTTGAATAATTTCGATAATTTCGTGTGGCAGGCGATTTCGTTTAGCCACTTCAACACCGTCTTTGATATGGGAACGCAGGACTGAGGCAGAGAGTGTCGAACGCAGGACTTCATGGCGATTTCGTTCGAATTCTGTCTGGTTTTCTATAAAATACTCAGGTCTAATCATTTTACCAATATCGTGGTAGTAAGATGCGACTCGGGTTAATAAATAGTTAGCGCCAATAGCATTTGCTCCAGATTCAGCTATATTTCCGACTAAAAGGCTGTGGTGATAAGTTCCCGGGGCTTTCAATAGTAAATTTTTTAGAAGTGGGGCATTTAAGTCTGAGAGTTCAAATAAGGTAAAATTAGTGGCAATATTAAAAATACGCTCTAAATATAATAGTGACCCCATAGCAATAATAGTGGCGATAATTCCATTAGCTAAACTACCCAAAAGAAGATTTTGCTGGAGTAGTCCAAATGACTCCTGCCGAAACAGGCTATAACTAACAATGATTACACCCTGAGCAATTGCGGCGGCCACGCCAGCTCGAATAAGGTCACCCCTTAACTTTAATTGTGATGTTGTATAGACAGCGGCTAAACTACCAGCAACAAAAAGCAAGACAAATTCCATCCGCTCACCGACTAAAAGACCTACGCAGATATTTAAAATGACGGTGACAAATATCGCTATTTCCTGATTAAGTAAAACAGCTAAAAGAATGGCAAAGGCACTCATTGGCATAAGGTGAAAAGGTAGATTAGTTGTTGAAATAACCTTAGCCAGGGCTATTGCCGTGATAATTATTAATCCAATCAGGCTTAAGTTTTTATTACGGATTAAAAGTTGGGATTGATATTTATAAAGGTAGATAAACGATAAGATTATCAATATGTATATCAATAAGATAAATCCTAAATTCCTTGTTGTTATCGCCGCACTGCGGTGTTTGGACAACTCGGCTAATTTCATCGCCGCATCCCTATCTACTTTCTCTCCTTCGCCAACAATCTTCTCCCCTTTACTTACCTTGCACCGGATAGGTTTCACGCCTTTAATTGCCTCTTTAGAGGCTTTTTTCGTCTCTTTTTCATTAAATTTTAAATTTAGCACAAGATAATTTTTAGCCAATTCAAATACCCCATCTTGAACTTTAGAAGAAGATATTCTCTTTGGATATAGTGGTGAAGATTCAGGTAAATCATTCAGGAAAAAGAAGTTTTCCGTTGTCTCAACTAATTTTTCTGATGTTCCATCTGTGGCAAGAATTCTTAATCTGATTCCAATAATAGTGTCTTTTGATAATTTATCTTTCGGGATATTGGTTATTCCATAGGTTAGCCATGTTTTTAATAGTAAAGTTATATCTTCTTCTATTTCAGAAAGTTCTGGGTAATTTAGAATAGCCTTTAAATTTTTATCTGAAAGATTGATATTTGGGAATTTTTCTCTAAATTTTAAGCAGGCTTTTTCTAATTCAAACTTTTTTCCCTCCTTTATTTTTCTTGTTTCTTCAAATAAACTCTTTATTTTTTGAAGGACAGATGGGATAACTTTCAGGTCTAAGTTATAAACAGGATTAACCTTAGCCACAGCGGATTCCCTTGCCACTTTAGTCATAAAGGTATTCTCATATAAAAAGTCATAAGGGGCTTTAATAAGATTTGGACTGATTTCTGTTTCTTTAGGGTAGGGGGTGATAATTAAATTAGGGGTGATAAGTAGCGATAAAATGCCCAATATCAATATGATTAATAGAGTCCTGCCTGTTTTTTTACCTAAAAAAACTGATTTTAACAGGGGAATATATTTTGAAACCCTTTCTTGTTCAAATATTTTATGTCCCTTTCTTCGCATCTTCAAACTCCTCATAGGCTTTAATTATATCCGAGACAAGGCGATGTCTGACAACATCAGTTTTATCAAAATAAACAAAACTAATTCCCTCAATTGCGGACAAAATAGTTTGGATTTCAACTAAGCCGGAGATTGAAGTTGACGGCAGGTCTATCTGGGTAATATCTCCGGTAATCACTGCCTTAGAGTCAAAACCTAATCTTGTCAAAAACATCTTCATTTGCTCATGTGTTGTATTTTGTGCCTCATCTAAAATCACGAATGAGTCATTAAGAGTCCGTCCTCGCATAAAGGCTAATGGTGCGACTTCAATCACCCCTTCATTCAATAAATAATGGAATTTCTCTATTCCAATCATATCAAAAATGGCATCATACAAAGGTCTTAAGTATGGGTCAACTTTATCCAGCATATCCCCGGGTAGAAATCCTAATCTTTCTCCAGCCTCAATTGCTGGTCGCGTCAGGATAATTCTTGCCACCTCTTTTTTTAACAAACTTGAGACCGCCATCGCCACGGCTAAATATGTTTTACCCGTGCCCGCAGGACCTATGCCAAAAACAATATCATATTGTTGAATTGCCTCGATATACCTTCTTTGTCCCAATGTTTTTGGTCTAATTGGCTTTCCTCGTTCAGAGACATATATTGCCTCCTGAAAAACAGAGACAAGGTCTATATTTTTACTCTGGCTGAGCATTTTTAATGAATATTTTATCTCAGGTGTGCGGACAACATGGCCTGAGTGAAAGATTGATAACAGATCTTCCAATAGTTTCTTTATTGAATGAACATCTTTATTTTCTCCTTTAATGATTAATTCATTGCCTCTTGAGATGATTTTAGTTGTTGGAAATTCCTCCCGAATGAGGCGTAAATTCTCATCATTTCTACCTAAGATGTTCACTACTTCTTCATTATTGGCAAAGATAATTTTTTCTTCCATCGTCCCTCATTCTCTCACTTTCATTCCCTCTTTTAGTTTAAGACTTCCAGCAGAGAGAATTATCTTATCCTGCGGTGTGAGACCAAAGATTATCTCTGTTTGATTTTGATTAGTTATGCCTATGCGGACAACTCGTTTTGTGGCAACTCCATCTTTATAAAGATAGACAAAACTTTGCCTGCCTTCTTTAAATATTGCCTCAGAGTTTAAAAGAACAACATTTTCTTTATGCTCGGTTAATATTTTTACTTCTACCCGTTTTCCTAATTTTATTTCAGGTAGTTTTTTAGAGGTATCCAATTCAATTATAATTTTAGAACTTACTTCTTCAGGTTGAATAGACTTGACATATCCAGACAATTCTAAATCCTCAAGTTTAATGGACGCATCCTGACCTAACTTTACCCTTCTCGCATCAATACTTAAGAGATTGACAGATACCTGCAATTTCTCTAAGTCAACTATTTTCATTAAAACTTCATTTTGGAGAACATACTGCCCTGGTAAAACTCTTTTTTCTATAACTGTTCCTGAATGAGGGGCTAAATAAATTAAGTTATTTAGTTGTTCTTGAGCAAGTCTCAGGTTTTCAAGAGATATATTTTTTTCGACTAAAGCCTTTTTATACGCACTTTCACTATTTTTAACCTCGTCTTCTAATACCTCTTGTTTTCCATAAAGCCCTGTAGTTGTTATTAATAATTGTTCTGCCTGTATCAGTATCCTTTTTGTTAGGTCTAATTGTGATTGTGCCTCTTTAACCATTTTTTCTGCCTCTTGTTGATTAAAGATAATAAGTTCCTGTCCAGAGGTAACCTTATTATTTTCCTCAACCAAAACTTTATCTATCACGCCCTTAGCCTTCGCACAAATTTCTGTTTTAAGTTGGGCATCTATAGTTCCGGTGGTTAAGAGGCAAGAATCTATTTTACTGATAGTTGGTGTAATTATTCTTACCTTTGGAAATTTTACTCCCCTAAGATAAATCACCAGACAAATTATCACGCAAGTAGCAATAAAAATCAGCCCGATAAGTTTTTTCATTATTTTTCCTTTTTTAGTAAGCGTTCAGGTGTAAATAAGGAGAAAAGGGGAAATGGGGAGAAAGGAGAAGGGTAGGGGAATTAGGTAGCAGAAGGTTTCATCAGTTGTCAATGACATTCTAATGCAGATGATTTTCTTACTAAAATAAGAATACTTTTTCCCCTTTTCCCTAATTTCTCCATTTCCCCTTCGTTACACCCTGAACGGTTACCTTTTTTACAGATTTTCAGACAGAGGTTAGAAGACAGGTTCTAACTTCTCGCCTCGTAACCGTTCACCGCAGAGACAGGTTCTAACTTCTCGCCTCGTAACCGTTCACCGCAGAGACACAGAGACGCAGAGAAAAAAATTAAAATCTATGGACGATACGCAACAATTCCATCCCTGATTTTCATCAGGGCAATCTCTTGAGTAGCGCAACATTAAAATTGATTAACAAATCTGGTTTGCCTGCTGAACATTCGGCAAGCAGGTCCTATGTATTTCAATGGCTGCACCAATAATCTTTTCTGTTATCTGATTTATTTCTATCTCTTCTCTGTTCCTCTGCGTCTCTGCGGTAAATTACCACCTGAACGGTTACCTTTATTATACTAAATAATCCCGAAAAAGTCAAACTAAAATTACAGGCTTTTAAGGATTTGGGTTGTCTCTTCTGCCTCTTTCTTTAGGTGTAACTATTCAGCCACAGATGGACACGGATGAAACACTGAAAATTCGTAAATCGTGTCCGTAGTTAGGCTGAAGATTTTTCCTCCTGTTGTCCTCTGTCCTCTGCCCTCTGCCTTCTGCCCTCTGTATTTATCCGTGCTAATTGTATACTGAAATTTAGTTCTTTTATTAAGAATAAAATAAATAAAATAAAAATAAATAGGAGTAGGGTTTGTGGATACTGTGGGCAACTGCCTTGCAGTTGTCCAAGCGA
>JBFLXS010000064.1 GCA_040755795.1 bacterium
AACACGACACCAGGATTAATGTCTGAAGGGTGGAGCAAGAAAAAGTTTGAGCCATTTCTCCAATTCTCCCTTTTCCCCATTTCTCCTTGTTTACACTTCTAATGTATAGCCCTGAACGGTTACGAAAATAGTAGGTAGGAGATAGAAGGTGGGAGATGGGGAGATAAGCGTGGGGAGTGATGTTTTCTTTACTTTCTACTCTCTACTCTCTACTTCCTATTTTCAGGAGGAACTATGTTTAGACGACGAAGACATAAATATTACAGAACAATGCCAACAACTATTTACCCTTCAGTGGTTAAGACTAAAAAGTCAAAACGACAATTAGGACCTATCCCAAAATTTATCTTGATTGGGTGTTTATTAAGTATATTTATCATTGCTGGAATAGGAGGAGGAATAATTGTCTCCTTTCTAACACATCTACCTAATTTAGAGCCTATTTTAAAATATGAAGGTATAGAAGTCTGGAAAATTCCAACTAAACTTTATTCTTTAAATAATGAAGTAATCGCGGAATTTGCCGAAGAAAAAAGAGAATTAGTCAGTCTCGAAGACATCCCTCAAACATTAAAAGATGCCGTGATTGCTGTCGAAGATAATCAATTTTATAAACATAAAGGGGTAGATATCTTTGGTGTTTTAAGGGCGTTTGTGGCTAATATTCGTCACCGTAAAATAACCCAGGGTGGCAGCACGATTACCCAACAATTGGCAAAAAATCTGTTTTTAACCCAGGAACGAACTTATCGTCGAAAAATACAAGAGATATTAATTGCCCTCTTGATTGAGCAGAAATTAACTAAAGATGAAATTTTAGAGAGATATTTTAATAAAATATATTATGGCCATGGTAACTATGGAGTTCAGTCTGCGGCAATGTATTATTTTGATAAGCGGGTCAAGGAGTTAAAATTACCTGAAATTGCTATGCTTGCTGGACTGCCAGGTTCACCTGTCCGTTATTCACCCCTTGTTTATCCCAAAAGAGCAATCAATCGCCAGGCATTTGTCTTAAAACGAATGGAAGAAGAAGGATTTATCAATTCTGAACAAAGGGAGATGGCACAAAAGGCATTTGCCACTCAGGTAGAGATTATATCTAAAAAAAAATTGGCCAAAACAAAAACAAGTATTAATAAAGCCCCTTATTTTACGGAGTATATCCGACAAATACTCGAGGAAGAATATGGGAGTAATGCACTTTATACCGCTGGTTTAAATGTTTATACGACTTTAGATTTAGAGATGCAAGAAGCGGCATCTCAGGCTCTTCAGGATGGATTAAGGCAATTAAATCAAGCGAAGAAATCAGGTGAACCACAAATAGAAGGAGCACTTTTAGCCATTGACCCTGGAAATGGCTATATCAAGGCAATGGTTGGCGGAAGTGGTTTTTCCTACGAGAATCAGTTAAATCGAATATATGCCAGAAGGCAAGCAGGGTCTGCATTTAAACCATTTATTTATGCCGCGGCTGTTGACGAGGGATTTACACCAATAAGTATTTTAGATGATTCTCCCAGAACCTATCAGGGGGTTAAAGAAGGACAGGTTTGGGAACCAAGTAATTATGAAGGTAATTATCATGGTAAGGTGACATTAAGGTCTGCTCTGGAATATTCGCTTAATTTAGCCACGATTGATTTGTTGGAAAAGGTAGGTGTCCGAAAGGTAATTGAATATGCCCGTCGGATGGGGATTAAAGGTAAATTTGAGCAGGATTTATCACTGGCACTGGGAACAAAGGTGGTTACCCCATTAGAAATGACAATAGCCTTTGGTATCTTTGCTAACCAGGGAATTAAGGTTGACCCGATTGCTATAAAATGTCTCAAAGACCATAATCAAAATATATTAGAAGAAAGAACACCTGATGAAGAAAGGGTGCTTTCACCGCAAACAGCCTACATAATTACCAATTTGCTGGAAGGGGTAGTAACACGAGGCACGGCAAAATATTCGGTTGGAAACCGTATAAATAGAGTTGTTGCTGGTAAAACTGGCACAACCAATGATTATGTTGATGCCTGGTTTATTGGTTTTACACCAGAATTAGTAGCAAGTGTTTGGATTGGATATGACCGTGGCCAGCGAACATTAGGTTATGGTCAGGCAGGCGGAGTCGTTGCCGCACCTATCTGGACAAGTTTTATGGAAAAAATCCAGCATTTGTTGGAAATACAGGATTTCACGGTTCCCAGCGGGGTTACCTTTGCAACAGTTGACCCAACTACCGGTTTATTGGCAACGAAATATTGTCCCAAAACCAGGTCAGAGATATTTATTGAAGGCAATTCCCCAACCGAATATTGTCATCTCCATACAGAAGAAGGTATTCTGGAAATAGGAACAGAAACGGTTTCTTCTTCAATCACGCCTGCTGAAGAAGAGAATCTGGAGGAATTTGATAAAATCAGACTTGAAGAATAAACGAAGTATCAATACTTCTATTTTCAGGAGAACGGTCATGAGTCTGCGACTCACAAAGGACGATGAAAAATAATAGCACGCTGATGACGCGGATGTTGCGGATATTTCGCGGATATAAGATAGGAAGACAGAAAAAAAGAGAAAAAAATCAGCGAAAATCCGTTAAATCCGTGTCATCCGTGTTCTATTCTTACGGCTATTTTCAGGAAAATAACATGAAATTAATCTTAGTCCGACATAGTGAATCTACATGGAATAAATTAAACCGAGTGCAAGGGATAAGAAATCCTAAATTAAGTGAAAAAGGATATAGACAATCGCAACTCCTGGCTCAGCGGTTTAATGGAACGAAATTTGATGCGGTTTATAGCAGTCATTTAAGTCGTGCCTACCAGACCGCTAAGATTTTAACTAATTCTAAAAACGATATTCTTATCCATCAAGACTTGCATGAAATCAAACTGGGTATCTGGGAAGGAAAAACTATAAATCAAGTCAGAAAAGAAAACAAAGAATTATATAAGGAATGGTATCAAAAACCATTAGAAGTAAGAATCCCTGGTGCAGAGACACTTTTAGAATTTAAAGAGCGGGTCGTCCGAGTATTCGATGAAATCAGGACAAAACATCCTGACCAACAGATTCTTGTCGTCACACATGGCGGCGTGATTACTACTTATTTAGCCCACTTATTAGAGATGAATTTAAACAAGGTATGGTCTATCTCACTTAAGAATAGTGCGGTAACAATCATAAGTTTTTCTAAAGAATTTCCTTGCGTTTTAGTCTTTAATGATACCTGCCATCTGGATTTTGATGAGGATTTGGTCACATGGTAAAGGGAAGAGATGATTATGATTCCACTGTAGAATTTTCAGAAGAGGATGCTAAAGAATGGGTTATTATGGCACATAAATATCTTCAGGGGAAACGGTCATGCCCCTGCAGGGCACAAAGGACGATGAAAAATAATAGCACGCTGATGACGCGGATGATGCGGATATTCGCGGATATAAGATAGAAAAAAGAGAAAAAATCGGCGAAAATCCGTTAAATCCGCGTTATCCGCGTGCTATTTTAACATTATTTTCAGGAGAACGGTTATGAATAACAATTTAGACTGGTTAAAGAAAAATTATCCAGAAATGGATGTAGAAAAATTTGGTGAAATTCGCCAGAAATACCTGCGAAATGAGTTAGAAGTAATTTATGACGGTGAGATTTGTTCATTAAAAGGAACAAAATATATGAGTTCTTATGACGAGTTATCTGTAATTGAGCAACAAAATGGGCTTATACCAGGTTACTTTTCTCAAAGAGGATTTGACCTGGCAGAAAATGGTAAGTTAGGGATGATAATCTTAAACGGTGGTGTTGCTACTTCGTATGAGAAAGAATTAGGCTATCGACCAACTAAAGGTATATTTCAAGCAATTATGCTTACACCAATTAGTTTTATTGCCATCAAACTTTATTCTATCTATCAAACTGGACTACCCATACCAACATATTTTATGAATAGTCCGTCAACAGATAAAGATACAAAAGACTACCTTAAAAAATTTAATGATTTCAATCTGAAAGTCAAACCAAAACATTTTTGCCAGGATTTGGGTTGGCCAAGAATTAATCCCAAAACCGCAGAATTAATCACTCGCAAAAGCGGCAGATTAAGCATCGTTACTAAAGGACACGGCGATGTCTATCAAGCGTTTGAAAAAAGTGGACTTTATGATGAATTTATTAATAACGGTGGAGAGATACTTTTAATCTGTAATGTGGATAACTCTGAGGCAAAAATAGACCTGGCTATCGCGGGATA
Organism: bacterium; assembly: GCA_040755795.1. Classification (NCBI taxonomy): domain Bacteria; species bacterium. The sequence goes on from JBFLXS010000064.1 coordinate 4,256, forward strand.
TTTTTCCTGGCTCAATGAAACACAACAGGTGCAAATAATGTTTGAATCTGCCCGGCAATCTGCAGAGGACAAAAAAGGCGGAAAATGTGTTCTGATGAAACAACCAGATGGTCAAACAGGACCGGGTATTTTAGAACTTACCCGAATTTCACCACACAGCCATAATGATTTGTTGAATATAGAAGAATTTAATACCAATATGGGCTGGCTACATACCTCAATTGATAGGAAGATGTTTGATTTGCCATTCCGCGTGATAAAAAAACCTCGACTGACTAATGTTGATGACCCGGAGATAGGAGAAAGTCAAGAGGTAGTTCAATTTGAACATGAGGCACATAAACTTGTGGAACTGGTTGAATTAGGACATTCACATATCCTTTTTGTCCCACGAGATTTACGTTTCTGGCCAAATAAATACTTTCATGACCAGATTAAAAAACAAAAACTATTAGTGGAAAAATACAAAAATTTGTATGATTGGTTGTTTAAATTAAATCCCTCAGCGAATGAATGCATATTACCCGTTAAAACTGAATTGCTAAATCAATTAGGATTTGAAAAAGGGATTGTTACTTCACAGATAACGATTAGAGGTAACTATTCAGGTAGCAGGTAAAAAGGTAATCGTTCACCACACAGACCCAGAGAATGATTTTAGAAAAAGCACTGAGACAGCAAATAATTAGGGCAGTAATAGAAGTTACAGAGTGAAGTTCTATTTCAAATTCAGTAACCGTTCAGGCTATATATCAAAAGTGTAAGAAAGGGGATAAGGAGATAAGGGCGATATGGAGATAAGATAATAGAAATAGATTGAAATTTATAGAATTCGAAGAATGTTGCGAAGCAAAAATAGGTAGAAATTGATTGTGGGAAACAACAAATTTCCATAAATTTCTATTAGTAGTTTCTACTAATTTCAATTTTTTTAATAATATCTCCCTATCTCCTTAATCTCCACATCTCCTTTTGTTACACCACCTGAACGCTTACCAAATTCACAGACATTAATCTATCCATAAAATTTTTATAATTAACTTCCCAATTAGGTTCCCAGATATAATCTTTGTTAATTTCATTGTTTGAATTATGTGTTATAATAAGATTCATTAATTCCTCTGCATTCGAAAATCGTTTAATTATGCTTCTGGGAAAATATAAATCTGTAAATGGGTGGTCAATGACAAAAACAGATTTACAAAAACCTATTGATTCAAACAAAACAGTGGAAGGTTCACCGACTACGAAATCTGTATTTGATAAACTTAAATACACATTTTGTTCAGTATCTATTTTTATTGTATTTTTGGCTATAATCTCAGAATACCTCTCTTTCACATCAGGTAACTCAATGGGATGGACTCTAAAAGAAACATCATATTTACTGTTATCAATGATACAGAGGAACTTTAAGACAATTTCTTTCATATCTGGAATTAGCCCGCCAGAGAAGACAATTAATATTTTTGTTTTAGTCCGAGATTGATTGGTAGTGGATATTTTTTTTATATTTTCGCAATAGAACGGATTACCAATTGTTATTTTCTTAACGGGCAAATTTATTACTTCACTCCAATATTTACCATAAGTTAAGAAATAATCAGGCAAATATTCCTTGTAAATATCTGAATTAAGTATGGCGTGACCATAATTGTATGCCGGATGATTTTCATAAACAAGACCATGTTCTGGTTCTATGGTAATAATATTTCTTGCCTTAGCCCATTTCAGAATATAACTATTTCCACCATAACTGCCATCTTCTAAAAATATTACTTTGGGATTAAATTTGTCAAATAATTTATTATATAAATAATAATATATAGTTAACCTTTTCGAAATATACAACAAAGCATCTTCTATTGTATTTAACTCTGATTTTTCAAGTTGATACGGAAAAAGTTGTTCTAAAAATTTTCGCAGATTTTTTATGGTGATAATATCTTTTTTGCCTGGCTTAACAAACTTTGATTTAATATAACCGGCAAGAGGGATGAAATCGTGATAACAAATATTGGGAAAATATCTTGGTGTATAATATATTCTTCTTCTTACAGAATCTTCTATTAACAAAGTTTTATCCTTATTTATAAAAGCAAAATGGTCGCTTACTCTATTAAAATATTTATCTCCCATTTTTACATTTGTAATTCCAGAGCAAAACATTAAAATATCATATTTGGTTTTTAAACGGTATTTGAAGGGATTATTAAGGAGTGTATTTTTTAAATATATAAAAGTTAATTTTTCCCTTGATGAAGGAAGCTGACCAAGATTATATTCTTTGCAAATCGGGATGTTATGCAAATCAAATCTCATAAATGGCCACATAAGAATATTATCAAATTCAAATCTAAAATCGAATATTTCTGAATTGTTTTCGATAATTAAAGAATTTTTTAAAGTCCACATTTTACATATCCTTATTTTGTTTCCAAAAGCTAAACCAGGGCATAGAATAGACCTTTGCACTTAATATCCAGGTAAGGATAAATATAATAAAAAAACTAATTGTTGCTGATTGAGCGGCACCTATTGCGCCGTTAGCCTTTATTAGAAAATAATTTAGAACTATATTAACACCTGCGGAAAAAAATGTTATGCAGGCTAAAAGATAAGTTTTTTTAACATAAAAGATATAGTTAGCGACCATATAATACATACCGTTTGCCGCATAGCCCAAAGCAATCCACAAGACATATTTATATGCAGAATGAAAACCCTCTCCCACAAAAAATTTTAGCAAAAATGGAGCGATAAAACTTAACACTAATGATAGACTAATTATAGCAATACAGTATAAATATGTGAATTTAACAATCTTTACTTTTGTAGAATAATTATTTTCCTTTAATTTTTCATATAGAAATGGTGACCAGGTTTGATTAAATGAAGTGGCTAATAAACCTATAATCATCCCTACTTGATAACCTACCATGTAAATACCTGTTGTAGCAACACCCACCATTGAATTAATGAAAATTCTATCTATGCCTGACATTACCCAACCACCTAACGCATGTGGAATAAGGGGAATACCAAAAAACAAGGCATCTTTAATATAACTTTTATTAAATGAAAACCCGATATATTTTTTTTTGAAAATGATAAAAATAGATATAAAAGCAAAGATAATCGAGGTAATAATTATACCTGATAATCTCCCCTGCCATTTCCAGCCCAATACTACTACAAAGAACAAAGATAGACTAATATTAATAAACATCTGGGCAATCTGGAACATTCCATAAGGTATAGGTTTTTGTTTTACTTGCCAGAATGTAAGAATGACAAGGGAAATTGAGTGTGCCAAAGCAGATACAACTATTATTGGTAACCAACCTTCCGGGAATTTCAACAAATGAGAGAGAGGCTTTATAAACATACTGATTAATCCAAAGGTCAAAACAAAACTAATAATTATAATAAAAGTTATATTGCCAATGTAAATCTTGATTTCCTGTTCATTCAACTGGAAAAAATTTACCGCTACCGCACCGTGAGTATTTAATCCCACCACTATTGTTATTATCGCTAATATTACCTGAAAAGTAGCAACAATACCATAATCAGCAGGGGTTAAATAACGAGTTAGAATAGGTAAAAGAAGGAATGGAATAGCCGAGACAATAATATTAGAATTTGTGTAGACAAAAGTAGTTGTAACGAGTTTATGTTTAAGGATATAGGCAAGATTAAAATTATTATTCATTGATTTTTTCTGGAGATAAAAGAATTATTTTCCCTTAATCTTTCATACTAAAATGAGCCGTCCCTAAATTTTCCATTTTTCCACTATTTCCCCTTTTCCCTTCATTACACCCTGAACAGTTACCTCATTTTTTCTCGTTTTGCAGAAGTCTTATATTTTCCATACGATTATATCCTTTTTGTTTCCCCAACTATATGCAAGCTCCTGTAATTGACTAAGTGCCTTTATTTTTTCATTAAAAGGAAGTTTAGCCCGTTCTTTGCGCAATTTCTCCTTTTCTTCAAATAATTCTTTTCTAGTTAATATTCTCTTACCTATTTTAATTTTTTGATTATTTTCCATAATGCTTTTCCATGAAATTAGTAAATTTTTCAGTCAATCCATATTTGTTTAAAATTTCATTGAGTTTTTCTTTATCTACTTTTGTCTGTCCCAATATCATTTCTATTTTTCTTATGTCTTTATTCCTTCCTGCCCTTAAAAATAATGCTATAAGATACTCTGGCGCTATTACTTTTGTCTTTGTCCCTTCGTAGTCTATTTCTTTTGCATCTTCTACTGCTTTTTTTTCAAGTTCGTCAACCGGGAAGATGTCAACTGGAACACCCTCTATAATTATCCAATGTCCTTTCCAGGTATAACCGCCTTTCTTAAAATATTCATATACAGAGGATAATATAATCACTTCTTTTTCTTTTGCCTCTTTTTCGGGAATAATAAATATATCTAAATCTTCAGTCAAAAATGGTTCGGTCCATCTTAAAGCTGCTATCGCACCACCAATGGCATAATCTTTTATTAATCCATTTTCTTTCAATTCATTTATAACTTCTAATGTTTTTTTCATTTATTTGCCATCCCCATAATGACCACATCTTTCCACTTGCCTTCTTTCAATCTTTCCACATTGAAATTTATCAATAGACCAACCTTAAATAGGAGTCAGTAGTTAGTAGTCAGTAGTCAGTAATTACTGTCCACTCTTCACCTCTTCCCTACTGACTACTCTCTACTCTCTACTATTTTAGGTAATGACTCTATTCGATAATTCATCAAATTTCACTTCGTGCTCTCCGTGCCCTTCGTGGTGAATAGTTACATATATTCTTCATTTTTCTTTTTTGCTAACCAGTAAAATTAGAGATACTACTTTTCCTTCAGTAGTATCATTATAACCAAACAGCTCCAAAAATCCTGCCTTCTGGAAGGCTTTAATAGATGCAGTATTTTTTTCTTTAATTCTGGCTATAACAAATCTCCTATTTGTCTTTGAGAAAAACAAGGCACAGGATTGTCCAATTAGTTCTGAACCAATACCTCTACCTCTCTTTGAAGCAGAAACATTAACATTAATTTCAGCAGAAAATTCACCGTGCAGATCAAATCGGACGACACCACATTTTTCATTTTTATCATCAATTCCAATATAGAAAAGTTTATCGGGAGATTCTAATGCATTCTTGAACCATTGGCAATGTTCTTGATATGGAATTTCTCTGGTATTAAAGGATTGTTTTCTTGTTACCGGGTCATTTCTCCAATGATAAATATCATCTTTGTCTTCAATTGTAGCTTCTCGTAAGGTTATCATATCATCTCCCAGGTCAGTATATCATCTTCTTCGATGTCCACCATAGCGGTTCGACCAATAACTATATCCATCATTTTGGTTGGGATGCCCAGTCCTGGCCGTTTAACTTCTATCATCTCCCTGGTAATCTTTGTTCCTCTGGGAATATGACATGCGGCAACAAGACCTCTTCTGGCTAAATGAAACATTTCCTCTTCATCTTTAGTATGTCTTTTAATTGGTGAGCCCAATGCCTTCTCCGTATCTCTTATCCCCTGAACCATTGCTCTTAACTCATCAGGTTCTAAAGCAAAGGGATGGTCAGGACCGGGTAATTTTCTATCTAAGGTATAATGTTTTTCTATGACATTGGCTCCCAGAGCCACCGCCGCTATATCTGAAGTAATACCCAGGGTATGGTCAGAAAACCCTACTGGTAATTGAAATGCCTGTTTCATTGTCTGCATAGCTCTTAAGTTTAAATTTTCATATTTAGCCGGGTAGTTTATAGCACAATGAAGTAAAATAACATCTTCATTGCCTTGTTTATTTATTACTTCAAGGGCTGTTTCAATATCTGAAAGATTAGCCATACCCGTAGAAAGGATTATGGGCTTACCTGTCTTAGCTACATATTCCAGAAGAGGTAAATGGGTAATTTCAAATGAAGCAATCTTATGTGCCAGCATATCTACTTCTTCAAGTTCATCTACGGCCTGAAGGTCAAAAGGAGTGGAAAGGAACATAATCCCTTTTTCCTGACAATAGTCGCTTAAGTCTTTATGCCATGCTCGGGGCATTTCAATTCGCTTAATAAGCTCCCAAACCGATTCATCTTCTTTAGTCAATTTCTCTTTTTTTAGATAACTCATCTTAGGTGTCTTTTTTGAATAGAGAAATTCTGCAGAGTAGGTTTGAAACTTAACTGCATCAGCTCTGGCTTCTACTGCCACATCAATGAGTTTTAAGGCCTGCTTGAAATCACGATTATGATTACTACCTGCCTCGGCAATCACAAAGCAGGGCTCACCTTCACCAATTAATTTATCCCCTATCTTAACCTTTTTCGAGACCATCAGTTTTTTCTCCTTAATTTAAAATGGGTCTTGCTTGTAAGCAATTTTGTGTAAAGAATCCAAAGTAATTTCCTGGTATCCTCTTGTTTCCTTTTCACCGACATCTCTTTTAAATCGTATCTCACTAATATAATCTTCCAATACATCCCTCACATCCTCTTCTCCTTCTACAACAAGAGAACCAAAGTTTCCTTCTCCCCAATGAACTACTGTATTTTCTCGAAAGAATACACGTCTTCCCTCCTTGAGATAACTCTCAGCAACCTTACGGAGAAAACCAATGTAGAGTTTTATTAGTTCGCCTTCCAATTTGTAGGCTCTGTTTTTAGTATCTTTCCAAAGTTCTTTTAAGTCCATTGACTTAACTCCAAATCTCTTCTACCACCCTTTCTACCCCTCTTCCATCAACCAACTCTTTACTTTTCTGGCTCATCTCTTCTCGTTTCTGTCTGCTTTTAATCAAATCCTCTACCGCTTTTTTAATTTGTTCTTCAGTAACTTCTTTGAACCAACCTAAATTAACAGAAGTGCCGTAGTTAGCCAATCCGTTGGCAACCTTCTTCTGGTTATCAGCCAGGCTCAGAATGATATTCGGCACACCCAAACAGGCAATCTCATAGCAAGTACTTCCACCTGCACTGATGGCCAGGTCTGCTTCCTCCATTAGACTAAAGATATCATCAGGGTCTCTTATAATGATAAACCGGTTATCTGTTTTAATCTCTTCCTTGAGTATCTCCTCATATAGATACCCAGGCCCTATCACCACGGTAATCCTGAGATTCTCTTTGACAGGTTTAATTGCTCTGACCACCTTAAGTGTCTGGTTATCAGGATCAGTTCCTCCCAAGGTGACCAGGATATTTTGTGCAATCCTTTTTATCCCTTTCTTTAGCTGGTGTTTATCCCTAAGGCTTTTCCCCAGGAGAGCATATTTTGGCCCTATCAACAGTTTTGTATATCTTTCTGTGGAATAATCATCACCCTTAGCACCAACATTCTGATTGAGCACTATATCGGAACAGAAATGCAATTTTGATAGGTCATCAATACTCATCAGGGTAACATTCAATTTCTTTAGTTGCTCAAGGTAATGCTCATCAATCCCATAAGAATCAGTAATTACCAAAGATGGTTGATGCTTTTTAATCAAATTGATAGTCAAACTCAGGTCTTTTTTTAAATCTGCCTGTGCAGGCAATCTTTCTACTAAATGGTTGTTAGCTACAATACGCTTTCCTACCGCTGGGTCAATATCCCTGGTGATAAATATGCACTGAATACCTTTCTGGCTTAATCCTTCAGCCAGGCTTAGACATCTCCTAATATGTCCTAACCCAATTTTTGCTCCTCCATCAGTTCTGAAGATGGCTCTATCTTTTTTACTCTCCATAGTCCTTCTGTTTAATATCCTGGTTAATCTTTACTATCTCCGGATGGCTATCTAATATCTCTATGATTTCTTTATATCCCTTTTGATCTACTCCAAAATCCTCAATTAAAATCTTTATAACCTCAAAATCTTTATCCGTATCCACGGTGATTCTATATTCTGATTTGTTTAGTCGGGATGAGAAGTTCTTTATCTCGAATAAGTTTGGATTGTTTTTCCAGATATAAGGAGTTACATGTTCTCTCTCAGGCAGTTCTTTTGCATTTTCGTATGCCAATTTCAGGGCTCTAAAAGAGAAGATTTCAAAATCTAAGCCCCTGGGAAAAGTTCTTTCAATGGAATTTGATAAATAATCCGCATTTAATCTTTTATACTCTTCATATCCCTCTCTAATTAAATATCCATCTATTAAAGGACAATCAGAGGTTATTCTGATAATAGTATCTATCTGGTTTTCTCTGGCACAATGGTAATATCTACCTAACACATCACATTCGTCCCCTCTAAAGAATGGGACTTCTAATATCTTGCATTCTTCAACAATAGGTTCATCCTGCTCTTTTACTGTTGTAGCTACAATAATAGGCAGGTCTGACCATCTTGCCCTTTGAATATGGTAAGCCAACAGGGATTTTCCTTTTATAGTTTTTAATACCTTTGCCGCAAGGCGAGTAGATGCAACTCTTGCCTGGGTTATTATAGAGACCCTCATATCTTTACCTACAGATATTTCATTCACTTTGCATATCCTTCTTTTTCAATAAAAACATAGCATCTACATTCTGCTCATTATCCAGGTATGGTAGATGTTTTTCTTTAATCAACTCCAAATCATCAAATTGCTCAAGGAATATTTTGGAGAAGTTTGCTTTCCACAGCAAATTCTTCTGACCTCGATATATTATCTCTGTATGCTCGTCAGCATAATATTCAAATCCCCAAATGTAGCTTTTGGTACACCTGTAAATCTCTTTGATGATTTGAAGAATATTAGAAGGATGAATATGGATGAGCACCCCTGAAGTGAACACCAGATCGAAGTACTTGTCTTTAAATGGGATATCAAAGCCATCTCCCTTAATAATATTAATATTTTTGGTTTTTGATTTTGAAAGCTCAACCGCATAACTTTGCGGTTCAATACCATACAGATTCTTAAAGCCCATTTTCTGAAGGCATAATAGTTGAGTTCCAATGTTAGAGCCTACCTCCAGAATTCGCATGGAGCGAGGTAAGTCTGATAAGAACAAGCTATTCAATTCAGTTTTTGTTACTCCATAATTTTTTTGGTATAATGCTTCTAATTCCTCTAAAGAGTTGGGATTTCTATCCGTATACTCTTTGCCAAATTCCCCTCCCCACTTTTTTAACTGTTCAGTTGTCTCAGGCATTTGTTCCCCCTTCCATTAAATTTTTATATACAGGGTCTTTCATCCGCCATCCACCATCGACCTTTTCAAAAATTTCCGGATTCCAGAATTTTTCTACTATATCCCAAAATTGCTTTGGTGTATACCCCAAGAAGTTTATAAAATCTTCCATTGCTTTCTGGTCTAACTTATGGTCATATTCCATAATGAGCTTTTTAGCTTGCTCCAAACTAAGATTTCCTTCTCGAACACGGCGACTGGCAATATCCGAGGTCCTCTGAAATCCAAACTTGGGATACTTCAGCCAGAGATGGACCATATAGGCCACAGAATCTATCTGCTCAAAATCTTCAATACACCCTTCCCGCTTCCATTCATGTGATAAGTCTTTAAATCCATATCTCTTTGCAATCCCCAGATGAGTTACACTGCTCCAGGGGGAGAAATAGCTCAGATAAATTACTTCTGGAAGGGGTTTGTTTTTGTCTAACTGAATTGAACTTACCTCTTGTTTTATCAGGCCTTTTTCAACCCACCATTGCTTATCTTTTTCCAATTGGTCGGATATTGCTTGAACAACCGGTGTGGCTGAGTAAGACTCTTTGGCCGTAGTTCCATATTCATAGGCAGAATTCTCTCCAAATGAGACAAAAGGTATATCAAACTTTTGGGCTAATAAAGTAGGGACGGTGTAAATAGCATATTCTACAAATTTAAGTGCCTCCCCTGTTTCTTCAAAGGCTATTTTTGTTGCTCTTCTAAATAAATCGTGGTTAATTGTGTATTGATAATGGTTTAGATTAAAGGTTTCTATGAGATTTCTTAGATTATGTATACCTGCTTTTGTATGGGTAAAGCTATCTGTTACCGTTACTAATAATGGATGCATATTCATCTCTTTTACTAATGTGTGAGTCAAGAAATGAGAATCCTTACCTCCACTGACCGGAATAATACAATCATAATATCCATCTTCTCTTCTATATTTATCACAGAGTTTTCTTAATTCTTCTTTTCTTTCCTTCCAATTAATTGTGTTGCGTTTTTCATAATTACGGCAGGCTTGACATACCATTTCTCCATCAAAGATAGAGCCGGGTCTTGTATCCGGCATTAAACATTTTTTACAATACTTCATTATTTTACCCTCATTTTTTGGTGGTGTCTTAATCTAGCATAAAGATTGAAATAGTGTCCGAAAAGGAGATATGGGGATTATGGAGATAAGGAGATAAATTCATTCTAAAATTTTGCAAAGGACTATGAATAATCTCCATATCTCCCTTTATCTCCTTATCCCCTTTTGGACACCAAATCTGCATAGATTTCGCTATTACTTGATGTTCAAGTTTTTTAAAGGTATAAAGATTTAACCGCAAAGAGCGCAAAGGAAGATTTCGCAAAGGACGCAAAGGAAGGAAAATAAGGTGGTGAACAACCTAATTGCTTTGTTAAGTTTGCTTTGCTATGTTTAGAATAGAAAGTTATCGGTTATCAGGTTATCGGTGAAGAGAAAACAATGACCTGTTATCTCCGATTACTGATTACCGATTACCTAAGTAACATGCA
>JBFLXS010000065.1 GCA_040755795.1 bacterium
CTCAGGAATCTGGATAAAAATAAGTAATGGCATAAGAAAAGGCAGGCAATAAACCAATCTTACCCAGAGAATTAAATATTGGTTTTCTTTTTCCATTGCCTTTTTAGAAAGTGTATCTGTTGTTGCAGAAGAAAAGGCAGAAATTAATGAATAAATAACCCAAATCATTCTATGTCCTTTTGCTAGTGTGGTGTTGAGTAAGTTTTGCACGGCGTATCATCAGATTTCATAACCTGCAAACGGATAATTGGTAACTGGTAACTGGTTAAATAGTTTCGTCCTGAGATCAGCCGAACGGTATTTAATTACCAGTTACCAATCACCAGTTACCAGAATCAAATTCCGTGCGTTATTTGTTCACCACGACACTAGTATGGGAATGTTGATGTTAAATGTATCACTCTATTACTTCACTACCCGATTTTCTTCATAAGTTTAGTCTCTGCAATACCTCCGCGGTACACGCAGACTTATGCCACAGACGATTTCGTAGTTGATTGTCTGACAGATTTGTGCTAATTCATCTGCCTGTGGGTCTTCACCAAATAAGATAACTTCATCCCAAATTGCCACATCCGGAACTTTATTTACATTTAGCATACAAAAATCCATTGTTATTCGTCCTACAATAGGCACTCGAATTCCTTTAATTACTGTCTGTGCCTTATTAGATAAAAGTCGGTTATAACCATCGGCATAACCTATCGGGATAGTGGCGATAAGCGTTTCTTCAGGAGTGATATAAGTTGAACCATAGGAAATACCATATCCTTGCGGGATTTTACGCAATTGGATAATTTTAGTTTTAAATGTCATTGCCGGACGGAGGTCTACTATTTTAGGGATATTCGGTGCAGGGTAAAGACCATAAATCATAATGCCTGGTCTGACTAAATTTAAGTGCATCTCCTTAAATTTTATTATTGCGGCACTGTTTGAGATATGTTTTATCGGAATATCTATTCCTGACGCAGAGATGTTCTTCACTATCTCTTGAAATTTACTAAATTGTTTATAGGTATATGATTTATCATCCACATCCGCCTGAGCAAAATGAGAAAAGATACCTTCTATTTGTAAATGAGATGATTTTATGATTTTAATTAATTCATTTATTTCGTTACACTGAATTCCAAGTCTGCCCATACCAGTATCTATCTTAAGATGAATTTTTATTGATTGGTTGAGTAGATTTTTAAGGTCAGAAAGATTTGAAATGGTCAATGTTAATTGGTTATTAATCGCTTGTTGAAGTTGATTAGATTCAAGAGGAGATAAAACTAAAACAGGAGCAGTTATTCCGGCGGTTCGGAGTTCTATCCCTTCATTTAGAGATGCCACACCTAATCTATTTGCCCCTGCCTTTATAACCGTTTTTGCAACTTCAACAGCCCCATGACCATAAGCATTAGCTTTGACAATAGGCATTATCTCTACTCCATCGCCGACTAATTTACGGACCTGGTTGATATTATGTGTTATATTTGTTAGATTAATTTCAATCCATTTATTCATAGTAATCGGTTAAGAATTTCTATAGATTTTTTAAGTTATTAGCCTGGCAATTTATTGCCTGCATCATTTATATTTTTATTCTATCTTCCTTTTTCAGTAAAAGGATATAGCCACAGAGTCACAGAGAACACAGAGGGAATATAACCACGAATGAACACGAATAATAAAAAGATTTGTATGCGAGGCTTTAGCCTCACTTTTCAGTGGCTAATTTCTCTAATTCTCTGTGAACTCTGTGTCTCTGTGGCTGAACGGTTACCTTTTTCACATCATTTAGTGCTTGAGTAACAGAACTTAAACCTTCTAAGTTAAAGGTTCGATTAAGGTTATTGTAGGCGGGTTTATTTTCTCCATCGGCTAAAGAGGCAAATTCTAATGCTTGCCAATAGTAAGAAAGTGCCTTTTTACTTTCCCCCTGTAATTCAGTCACTACGCCGACATTATTATAAATCTCACTTAATTCTTGATACATCTCCTTTCTTTCTCGTTGAATAGCACTTGCTTTTATCTTCTCTTTATAAAAATTTATCAAATCTTCATATCCTTTCATTGCCTGGTCTAAATTATGTAACTGGACATAGGTATTAGCCAGATTATAGTTAATTACAGGAATTGGTGGAAATCTTTTCCATAGTTCAAGGGCTTTATCAAATTGACCTGTTTTATAAAAACAGGTAGCTAAATTATACTTTGTTTGAAGTGAAGTTGTTTTTACTTTTGTATAGGCATTTGCCGCTTCCTTATAGGCATTTAGATGATAATAATAAACATTTCCCATTCCTTCAAAAGCCGCATTGTTTTCAGGATTAATCATAGTCGCTCTATGAAATCGGATTAATGCCTTATCGTATATCTTTTTATCATAATAAATCTGGCCTAAAAGCGTATAAGCAGGGTCGTAGTTTGGATTATATTTCGTTGTTTTTTCAAGCTCTTTTATTGCCTCATCTACCTTGTATTCTTTAAGTAATACTTGAGATAATAAAAATCTTGCCCGACTGTGTTTGGGATAATGTCTTAAGACCCGGTGAAAAATATCGGCTGAAGTAAATAAATCTCCCTTTTTCAAGTAAATGTGCCCAATATCAGTCAAATCATCAGGATAATATAATCTTTTACCTTTGACAAGCTGGTATAGATAGCGATGAATACTTAATGACTCACGATGTTTACCTGCTTTAGCTAACGCATGTTGATATAGGGATAAGGCCTCTATATCTTTTTTATTTACAGAAAGGGCATATTTTAAACATTTAACTGCGCCTTCGGGTCGTGAAGTCATAAGTAATACCCTGGCTAAATTAACATAAGTTGGTATATTTGTAGGATGTGCGGATAAAATCTCTTTACACATCTTTTCACTTTCTTTTAAATGACCTTTTTGGATTTGAAGTTTGACAAGATTATTTTTAGTAACAGGGTAATCTGGGGCTATAAGAAGGGCTTGATTGAATTTTTGCTCCGCCTTTTTATACTCATTTACCTTTAAATAAACTTCACCAAATTGATTATAAGCATTAACCTTACCTCTTTTCCCTCGAACAAAACTTAATCCTTCTTTAAACTCATCTTCTGCCTTATCAAATTTTTTAGATTGAATATAATTTGCTCCGGATTTAAAATGTTGATATGGTTTATAGAAATATAGGTAAGCTGGATAACTCAATGATAAAATCCCGGTTATCACAATACCTAAAAAGAGAATTTGTAGTCCTCTTTTTAAAAATGGGAGTATAGACACTTTTTCTTTCTTATGTTTTGGAGTTTTGGGAAGAGGGCGTGGGAGTTCTTCTTTTAGTTCTTTAATTTCTTCAAAGTGGTCTTCGGTAATGATTGTTTCAAACGCCTCTCCATGTTCTTCTTCCTTATGTATCTCTTCTTCAATAATAGGTATTTTTTCTTCAGGCATAATTTCTTCCTTGACTTCCTCTTCAACAGGTATCGATGTCTCTTCTAATTCAGGTATTTCTTGTTCAATCGGCGTGGGTAGTTCTTCTTCAATCTCAACCGGTGCCTCTGGTGGGGTAGGGGAGATTTCTTCTTCTTTAGCTGGCAATTCTTCTTCCTTTACTTGTGGTGTTTCTTCTTCGGTTTCCGGGGCAACCTTTTCTTCTTCAGCCGGGGCGGGTGGTTCTTCTTCAAGTTCAACCGGTGATGCGGGCGGGGTAGGGGAGATTTCTTCTTCTTTAGCTGGCAATTCTTCTTCCTTTACTTGTGGTGTTTCTTCTTCGGTTTCCGGGGCAACCTTTTCTTCTTCAACCGGGGCGGGTGGTTCTTCTTCAAGTTCAACCGGTGATGCGGGCGGGGTAGGGGAGATTTCTTGTTTAGCCGGCAATTCTTCTTCCTTTACTTGCGGTGGTTCTTCTTCAATTTCCGGGGCAACCTTTTCTTCTTCAACCGGGGCGGGTGGTTCTTCTTCAAGTTCAACCGGTGATTCTGGCGGAGTAGGGGAGATTTCTTGTTTAGCCGGCAATTCTTCTTCCTTTACTTGCGGTGGTTCTTCTTCGATTTCCGGGGCAACCTTTTCTTCTTCAACCGGGGCGGGTAGTTCTTCTTCAATCTCAACCGGTGATTCTGGCGGGGTAGGGGAGATTTCTTCTTCATTAGCTGGCAATTCTTCTTCCTTTACTTGCGGTGTTTCTTCTTCGGTTTCCGGGGCAACCTTTTCTTCTTCAACCGGGGCGGGTAGTTCTTCTTCAATCTCAACCGGTGCCTCTGGTGGGGTAGGGGAGATTTCTTCTTCATTAGCTGGCAATTCTTCTTCCTTTACTTGCGGTGGTTCTTCTTCGATTTCCGGGGCAACCTTTTCTTCTTCAACCGGGGCGGGTAGTTCTTCTTCAAGTTCAACCGGTGATTCTGGCGGGGTAGGGGAGATTTCTTCTTCATTAGCTGGCAATTCTTCTTCCTTTACTTGCGGTGTTTCTTCTTCGGTTTCCGGGGCAACCTTTTCTTCTTCAGCCGGGGCGGGTGGTTCTTCTTCAAGTTCAACCGGTGATGCGGGCGGGGTAGGGGAGATTTCTTCTTCATTAGCTGGCAATTCTTCTTCCTTTACTTGTGGTGTTTCTTCTTCGGTTTCCGGGGCAACCTTTTCTTCTTCAACCGGGGCGGGTAGTTCTTCTTCAAGTTCAACCGGTGATTCTGGCGGGGTAGGGGAGATTTCTTGTTTAGCCGGCAATTCAGATATTTTTTCTTCCTCTGATTCCTCTTTTTTTTCTACTACTACTACTACTCCTAAATCACCCAATAGGTTTTCTATATCATTTTCAAATGAGAAATTTTGATTAGATTCTGCCATTAAAATAACTCCCAGTTTGTTGAAATGTAACCGTTCAGGGCTATACATTAGAAGTGTAAACAAGGAGAAATGGGGAAAAGGGAGAATTGGAGAAATGGCTCAAACTTTTTCTTGCTCCACCCTTCGGACATCAATCCTGGAGTCTGCGAAATTTACCAGTAACCCTATTTCTTTATCCACTCTTTTCTCCACTTCTCCATCTTCTCCCTTTCTCCTTATTTTTATCCTACCTGAACCCTTACGATTTTTTTTATTATCCTGATAATCTGCGCAAATCTGCGTCCTATTAACTTGAAAACCAATTCCGTGCTAATCCGTGTTAATCTGTGGCTGAACAGTTATGTTTTTTCAATATTTAATTCTTCCACCGCCACCTCGTTTTGCTTCCATATTGCGTCTTAAATCTGATAATCTTTCATCACTACTTTTTAAAAATCTGGCTAATTTTTCTTCAAATAAGTCAATTTTTTTCTTTGAACTTTCAGGGTCATCCTGTGCATCTTTTAGAGATAGGTCAAAACAACCTTTTTCATTCATTGCCAGAACTTTAACTTTAACAACATCGTTTATCTTCAGGTGCTCGGAAATATCTTTAACAAATTGATTTGCAATTTGAGAGATATGAATTAACCCTTGACTTCCATCCGCAAGTTGGACAAATGCCCCAAAATTCGTTATTTTTGTAATTTTTCCTTCAACGATACTTCCAATTTCTGAAGGCATAGTTATCAAATATTCTCCTTTACTCCATCATTCCATTTTATTGGTGGAGGCGAGGGGATTTGAACCCCTGACCTTCGACATGCGAAGCCGACGCTCTCCCAACTGAGCTACGCCCCCTTAACCTTATCTTTACCCACATCTTTTACTGGACGGATGGATGATAAGCATTCAGTCAGAAATTCCAAATTCCAAGCACCAAATTCCAAATAAATTCCAAATTCCAAACACTAAATTCCAAAGTTTATATTACAACAATGGATTTAGATTTTTCAATAATTGAAGAGAAAATTTTCTTTAATTCTATTACTTCTTTGAAAAAACCTCTAAATCATATTGTTTGGAATTTAGAATTTTGGTCATTGGAATTTATTTGTATTTTGGAATTTGTGATTTGGAATTTTGTAACTTACTCCTCTCTCCAGCACGAACACATTTGTCCAGTAAAACTTGTGGGATATGCTTAGCCCCTTAACAGATATTGGTTACCAATCTTTTAATTGCCTCTGGAATTTTATGAATTAAGTCTGTGGCAATTAAACTATACACGCCTTTTTCTTCCAGGGCTAAATCTCCGGATAAACCATGTAAAAAAACACCCAATTTAGCTGAATCTATCGCACAGACTTTTTGAGCTAATAATCCAGCTATCATTCCGGTTAATACATCTCCACAACCAGCCGTTGCCATACCTTCATTGCCTGTGGGATTGATAAAGATATTACCTTCTGGGTCAGCAACTATTGTTCTCGCACCTTTTAGCACAACCACTAATTGATATTTTTGGGCAAATTCTCGAGCGATAGTTAATGTATTTCTTTTTACCTCATCGATACCTATTCCTAAAAGACGCGCCATTTCTCCCGGATGAGGAGTAATGACTACCGGTGAGGTTTTATCCTTTAATATGTGTAAATTATTTACTAAGGCAAATAATCCGTCTGCGTCTATAACCACTGGAATATTTATCTTTGGAATTAACTTTTTAATTAAATTTACAACTTCATTATTTCTTCCCAGACCAGGCCCTATGGCGAGACAAGAGGCATCTTTTATTAATTCCATAATTTTATCATAACTATTCAGACTCAGTATCTGGTCATCAGTCTCAGGTAAAGGTACCGTCATCACCTCCGTAAGTTTCATCTCGACAATTGGGTTCAGGCTTTTGGGGATACCTAATATGACTAATCCTGCACCCATCAACAGGGAAGATTGAGCGGTCATTGTTGCCGCACCCGTCATACCCACCGAGCCAGCAATAACTATGACCTTACCACAAGAACCTTTATGGCTATCTTCAGCCCGTTGTGGCAATAACGGAAAAATATCCTCCTCTAATAATAAATTTACTTTAATCTCCTTATCATTCAGGAGTTGTTCAGGAAGACTTATATCAATAACAGACAGCTCTCCGACTAATTCTGCTCCAGGATAAAGTAATAATCCAATCTTTGGTAATCCGAAGGTAAAAGTAGAATTTGCACGGATACTACATCCCAGAGGAAAACCTGTATCTGCATCTAATCCAGATGGGATGTCAAGGGCAATAATTGGTTTCTGAGTTTCATTTAAAAAATTAATGACCTCTGCTAAAAAACCTTCTATCTCTCCTGATATGCCAGTGCCCAGTATTGCATCAATAATAATATCTGCCTGAAGGATATTAATCTTTTCTTTTTCTAATTCATTTATTTCCTTGATGGGAATACCGATTGATTTTGCTATGTTTAAATTAGTCAAGGCATCGCCTTTAATCTGAGCCTGTTCTCTTAACAAATACACCTGGACATCCATTGCTTGATTAAACAGATGTCTGGCAACAACCAATCCATCGCCGCCATTATTACCTCCACCGACAAAGATGGCAATTTTAGAGTTTTTTAAATTCGGAAAATCCTCCTCTAAAATTAAAGAAGATACAAGTCCAGCATTTTCCATAAGAACAATACCCTGGATATTGAATTCAAGACTGGCTCTTTTATCAATCTCTCGCATTTGTTGTTTAGATACGACTTTCATAATTTATCTCCAACATTACATATTGCCTGGGCAATGGCGTATTCTTTCGTATGCGAGATAGAGAGAAGGATAGATGATATTTTTAGTCTATTTGCCTTGCCAAGTATATTTCCGTATAAAATCACCTCCGGAGCACCTGTAATCACATCAGGGATTATCTCAATATCTTTAAGTGAGATAAAAGGCCATCGGAGTCCAAATGCCTTTAACACTGCCTCTTTAGCCGCAAATCGCCCGGCAAAATGTTGGTCTTCTGTTTTAGGATGTGTCTGGCAATACCGAATCTCTGATTCAGTAAAAACTTTAGTTAAGAATATGTTACCAAATCGTTCTTTAGTTTGTTTTATTCTTTTAATTTCAATAATGTCAATTCCAATACCATGAATCATTTTAAATCACCCTTAAATATTCTTCTAAACTGGTCGTGCCATCTAAGACTCGACTAAAACCTACTTCCTTTAACGGTTTCATTCCTATCTTACAGGCATATTCTTTAATTTCAATAATAGAGGCGGATTTAAAGATTAAATTTCTAATGTGCTCGTCTATTGGTAAGACTTCAAATATCCCAATTCGACCACGATAGCCGGTATCGAAACAAGCAGGACAGCCTTTGCCATGATATAGAGTTATTTCCTTATTTCCATCTTCTACTTTTAATCCCATTTCTGTAAGTATGGAACCTGGCATTTGATAAGGTGTTTTACATTTATGACATAAAACTCGCAATAGTCTCTGGGCAATTATCATAATTAAAGAAGAAGAAACCAGAAAAGGCACGATGTCCATTGAAATCAATCTTGGTATCGCACTTACTGCATCATTTGTATGGAGTGTGCTCAAGACTAAATGACCGGTTAATGCGGCATGAACTGCGGTTTCTGCTGTTTCCTTATCTCGTACTTCACCCACCATAATAATATCCGGGTCTTGCCTCAAAAAAGACCTTAGACCACTGGCAAAGGTAACATCAAGGTCTGGCCTTACCTGCTCCTGATTTATACCCGGAAGAACATATTCCACCGGGTCTTCTATGGTCATAATATTCTTTTCTACGGAATTAAGTGTGGCTAATGTTGAATAGAGTGTTGTTGTCTTACCACTTCCAGTTGGACCTGTCACCAGAACTATTCCATAAGGAGATTTAATATATTTTTGATAAATTGCAAGTGACTCTTCATCAAAACCAAGTTTAGATAAATCTAAATATAGACTTTTGGGGTCTAAAATTCTAATCGCAACCCTTTCGCCAAAAATAGTCGGAATAAAAGATATTCGCATATCTACCTCTCGATTTCCAACAATAACCTTTGCTCGACTATCTTGCGGTCGTCTATGTTCAGTAATATCAGCCTTGGACATAATTTTTATACGAGAGATAATAGGTAGAAGTAATTTTTTAGGTGGAGCAGAAAGTTCATATAAAATCCCATCAATTCTTTGTCGAACGCGAAGTTTATACTCATAGGGCTCAATATGAATATCTGATGCCCCGGTTTGAATCGCATTTGAAATAATACGATTGACCAGATTAACTAATGGAGCTTCTTCAGCCGCAGAGGTAACTTTACTGACATCCATTACTTCCTCTTCAACATCAGTGGATTTTACTTCTATTTTCTCTATTGTTTTCTCAAAAGTTATCTCCCCGCCATAATATTTATCGATAGTTTTTCTTATGTCATCCTCAGAGACAATTACTGGAGTTATGCGATAGTCACCTATAAATAACGCTACATCATCTATGGCAAATATATCCAGTGGGTCAGACATAGCTACGGTTAAATTATGATCTGTAAGTGAAATAGGAATTAAATTATGTCTTCTAATGATAAATTCTGGAATTAATTTTAATACTTCACTCGGGATTTCTCCTATGTCACTAAAGTTAATTCGAGGAATACCCAATTGTTGACTTAATGTTTCTAAAAGGTCATTTTCGGTTATATAACCTAAATTTCTTAAGATATTACCAATTCTCTCACCTGTTTTCAATTGTAGTTCTATTGCTTCATCCAGTTGTTTTTGGGTAATTATCTTTGACTCTATTAACATTTCACCTAAAAAGTATCTTTTTTTTCGTGGTTTATTTTCCATTTTTCTCCTGAAAATAAGGAAGTAGAAAGTAGAGAGTAGAAAGTAAAGAAAACATCACTCCTCACGCCTATCTCCTTACCTCCCATCTTCTATCTCCTACCACTATTTTCATCTTCATTTGTGAACTAACGGTTCATGACCGTTCTCCTGAAAATAGTTAATTCACGCAAAGGACGCAAAGGTAATTTTTTCCCTTATTTCCCTTTGCGTTCTTTGCGTTCTTTGCGTGAAACTTCCTTTCCCCTGAAAATAGTCGTAAGAATAGAACACGGATGACACGGATTTAACGGATTTTCGCTGATTTTTTTCTCTTTTTTCTGTCTTCTATCTTATATCCGCGAATATCCGCATCATCAGCGTGCTATTATTTTTCATCGTCATTTGTGCCCCGGTGGTTAATCTGCTTTATTCTTTTCCTTTCCTTCTTCATTAAGCATCTGACTACCAACAAAGATATAATGAAGTGTGGAGGCGATAGTAAAAATTACCATAGTGGTAATAAGCGTCCAGCGAATAATAATTGGATATTGAATTTCTATCAGACAACAAATAATTGTCAACATTTGAAGGGCAGTTGTTATCTTTCCCAGGATGCTTGGCTTAATCGTAATCGTATTAGGACTAAATATATGAAGAATAATCCACCCTAATGTCATAATTACTTCTCGACTTATCACCAGGATTACTATTCCCAATGAGATTTTTCCAATATATCCTATAACTCCAAAGGTAGTTACCAGAAGTAATTTGTCTGCCAGTGGGTCTAATAAACTTCCAAGATTAGTTTTTTGTTTAAATGCACGGGCAACCATTCCGTCTAAGGCATCTGTTATCATTGAAAGGATAAAAATACCCAGGGCGATATGACGAAAAAGTAGTAGATTTTTTCGGTAACCATAGACTAAAAAGATAACAAGAACTGGGATTAATAAGATTCTTAAAATAGTAATTTTATTGGCTAATGTCATTTTTTTATTCTTGAAATAAGGTAAGCGTTCAGGTGGTGTAACAAAAGGAGATGTGGAGATTAAGGAGATAGGGAGATATTATTAAAAAAATTGAAATTAATAGAAACTAATAGAAATTTATGGAAATTTGTTGTTTTCCACAATCAATTTCTACCTATTTCTATAAATTTCAATCTATTTCTATTATCTTATCTCCATATCACTCTTATCTCCTTATCCCCTTTCTTACACTTTTGATATATAGCCTGAACGGTTACGAAATAAGTTATATTTTGATTTGTAAAACCTTCCTGATTTTATGAATATTTTTAAACCACAGGTAATTCCAGATAACATCATAGACAAATTCTCGTGTTTCCTTAAATGGTATATTTTTAATGTCCGCTTTTGACTTTATCGTTCCCATTTTCTTTTCAAATAGCCATTTTTTTACATTTTCCGCTCCACCATTGTATGCGGCTAAAGTTAAATATATATCTCCATTAAACTTATTTTGTAATTTGACGAAATAATATAATCCAATTTGAATATTTATCTCCGGGTCGTATAGGTCGCAAACCGCAAAAGGTCTTAAGTTTAATTTAGAGGCAATTTCTTTACCCGTTGCCGGCATTATTTGCATCAGACCAATTGCCCCTTTTGGCGATTGTGCTCCAGAATAAAAACTTGATTCAGCTTTGATAATAGCCATAGCTAAAAAAGGGTCGATGTCATACTTTTCGGCATATTTATAAACTATGTCTTCATAATAAACCGGGGCAATTGTATCCCAGAACCAATTACTATTAACTAATATTAACCCCAAAATAATCATTAAACAAAATAATGCAATTATACCCCGCAACATTATTTATCTCCAATTTTTATAAATTTCCATCAAATCTGTGAAATCTATGAATTAATCAACTCTCCTTTAAAACTAAATGTTCCACACCTTATGAGTTTAACATTAACAAATTCACCCATTAAAGATTTACCATTGGAAGGGATGAAAACTACTTTATCTGTTTTTGTCTTTCCCATAAGAAAAGACGGGTCTTGTGGATTTTTGCCTTCAATTAAAATCTCCGTTGTTTTTCCAACTAATTGTTGATTTTTTTGTTTTGTGATTCTGGAGGTTAATTCTATTAATTTTTCTAATCTCTTTTGTTTAATCT
The DNA here is from genome assembly GCA_040755795.1 of bacterium. Taxonomy (NCBI): domain Bacteria; species bacterium. The sequence continues at coordinate 11,775 of JBFLXS010000065.1, forward strand.
CTTCTGGAATTTGGTTTGGGAAGGAAGCGGATTCAGTATTTGGTCTTGGAGAATATTTAAAGGTAAATGCGGAATCAAATTTTATTTCTTCAACGACTTTTAGTGTTTTTTCAAAATCTTCCTCTTCTTCACCAGGAAAACCAACAATTAAATCAGTCGTAAGACTCACTTCAGGAACTTTTTCTCTTAGATATTCAACAAGTTGCTGATAGAATTTCAGGGTATAACCTCGATTCATCAACTTAAGGATTTTATCTGAGCCAGATTGAATAGGGAGGTGAATATACGCACAGATATTCTTGAGTTGAGGGATGGTATTAATTAATTCATAGTTAAAATTTTTGGGGTGAGAGGTAATAAATCGTATTCTCTTTAAACCGTTTATGTTGCTAATCATTATTAATAATTCACGGAAATCAAGTTTTGTTTCTCTAAAATCAATCCCATAGTCATTTACATTTTGACCTAAGAGGGTTATTTCTTGATAACCTGATTCAACCAGTTTTTTTATTTCATCTATTATTTGATATGCAGGTTTAGAGCGAAGACTTCCTCTTGTATAAGGCACAACGCAATAAGTACACCGATTATTACATCCAATCGTTATTGGCACATAAGCCTTAATTTTGTTCATTCGTTTTGAGGGAAGAGTATCGTCTGGTAATGGTTGATGTTCTGTTAAGACTATTTTTCCCCCTTTATAAACTTTATCAAGTAAATCAGGCAATCTATTAAGATTATCAGGCCCAATTACCAGGTCAACAGATGGAAATTTCCTTATGAGATTATTTCCCTGTTGTTGGGCAACACAACCACACACACCTATTTTAAAATCAGGTTTTATGTCCTTAATTTTAGAGAGTCTGCCTAACAGGGAATAAAGTTTATCTTCTGCATGTTGTCGCACCGCACAGGTATTAACCAGCACAACATCAGCCTCAGTCAATTCGTTACTTAAAGAATAATCCTGAAGGATTCCCGCAATTGTTTCTGAATCATACTTATTCATCTGACATCCATAAGTAATCAGATTAAGAACTTTATTCTGGCACATTAATTTATGGACTTCTCCTTACGAGTTACATTTGAGCCAGGTATGACCCCCCACACATTGGACAGGAAGATATTTGTTCTTCTTCAAATTCGCCATAACCATTTTCATCACGGACCTCTTGTACCCACATATAACCACATTCTTCACATCTACATGTTCGCGTCTCTTTATATTGAGTTTCACTTATATCTTTTTCATCAAAGTGCATATTTTCACATTCCTCAAACTTTCTTTTTAAGCATTTTCTACTTTTTTTCTTAGTCTTTTACCCGATTTGAAAGTAATAACTTTTCTTATTCCAATAGGAACAATTTGACCTGTTCGTGGATTTCTTCCCACTCGTGCTTTTCTTGATTTTACCTTCAGGATACCAAAATTTCTTAATTCAATTTTTTGTCCTGAACAAAGAGCTTCTTCTATGCCCTCAAACACTTTTTCTATTACTGATTTTATGATAGTTTGAGTTACATTTAGCTCATTAGCGATTTTCATTACTAATTCTTTCTTGGTCATGACCGCTTCCTCCATAAAGTTAGTTTATTTGCCTTTAATAGCTCGTTGAGCTTCCATAAGTAGAGTTCTTGCTTGTTCTTGTTCTCTGCGTTTTTCTTCAACTGCCTGTCGAGCTTCTTCTTCGGCAATTTTGCCCAAATTGGCATAAGCGATAGCTTGTTCCTGAGCTTTTTTAGACGCATCTATTTTGAGAGATGCCCATTTGAGGGCTGATTGAGCGGCTTTTGCTTGAGAAATAGATTTTTTGTGAGCTAATTCTGCGGCTTCAATTGTGGCATTCGCCTCTTCTTCTGCGGCGCGGGCAGTTTGTGCCTCAGCAATAGCTTTAGCCTCATTGGCTCTAGCCATTTCTGCTGTGGCTTGTGCCTTTGATACAGATGCCGATATTTCTTCAAGTGCTAATTTAACCCGATTTTCCGTTTCTTGAACAATCACATCTTTAAGTTTAGCTTTTTCTTCACATTGTTTTGAAATCTCTATTTCATCTTTAGCTTTAGTCGCAAATTCTATGGCTTTAGATGATTGTCCTTTTATGAGAGATTCATCAGCAATCTCAAGGAATTTTTCAGCGGTAATACGATGTATCTTAGCCTCTTGCCAGGCTAATTCTGCATCCCTTTTACTAACTTCAATCTCGGCGCGTAATTTTGCCTCATGAACTTTTGCATCTTCAAGGGCAACATTAGCTTTCGCTTCTTCTGCTTTAGCCGCTTTTGCACAAGCCAAAGCAATCATTTCACTTTCTTTAGCCGCATCCCGTTTCATCAATGCCTTTTTCTTTGCGGATTCTATTGTTCTGGCTAAAGCCTCTGCTTCTCTAACTGCCTCTTCGGCTACTTTAGCATCTGCTTTTGCCTCTGCCTCAGCCATAGCCGCCGCTTCTGCCTCTGCTACAGCTCTTGCCTCTGCGGCCCAGGATGCCTCAACCTTCTTCTGTAGTTCCTCAATCGTTACATCTGTAATTACCGGAATATTTGAAGTTGCTGATTCTACCACAACGGGTAGCAAAAATAGCACCCCGAGTAAAATTAAGTTAATTAATGTTTGTTTCTCCTTCATCCTTTTTTCACCTCCTTTTTTTTGGGTAGAATGTTTTCGGATAAAATTAATCTTCTATGGACAAGGGACGAGAGATAATTACTTTTCTCTTCACCCCCAGTTTTGATTATAGGTTATGGATATTTTATCCCATCACCCATAACCTGAAACCCAACACCTCATCTCTACTGGCTCCACACCTTAACTTTTTATCCGAAAGGTTTCTGGTAATTGGTAAATGGTAATTAATTACCATTCCTGTTTAGCGTGGTCAGAGAGCACAAATGAATGGTACTGACTTAGTGCGAAACCACTTCAAACACAACAAGTTGTGTAATACAAAATCAAAAATTAAATACTAAAATGCAAAATGACATATCAAATATCATATCAAAAATCAAAGAGCAAATATCAAAATTAAGGAATTCTTGTAAGCGTTCAGGTGGTGTAACAAAAGGAGATGTGGAGATTAAGGAGATAGGGAGATATTATTAAAAAAATTGAAATTAATAGAAACTAATAGAAATTTATGGAAATTTGTTGTTTTCCACAAT
>JBFLXS010000066.1 GCA_040755795.1 bacterium
GGAAATAGTAGGCAAGTAGGTAGTAGGAAAGGGATAAAGGATGTGCACGGTATTCCTCTTCTGGGGACAATGTCTCCCCTTTCCTACTTCCCTACTCTCCTACTTTCCTACAGGCTGAATAGTTACGAATTTTGTAACTATTCAGGTCTTTTGATAGGATGAACAGATATCCAAACTTCATTTCCAGAATTTAACAATATTTTAAACCAAATATGAAAAGAAAAAAAATAGTCATTGTCTCTTTAATCATTATTGTATTATCCCTCCTGGTATTATTCCTGCTTAAAACAGAGGACAGAATCCTTATTGCCCGAACAATTATTATACAAAAAGGTCTCTCGGCAAAGAATATTGCAAAGAATCTGGAAGAAGAAGGAATAATTAAGAATCAAACTGTATTTCTTATTCTGGCAAAAATTTCTGGGGCAAGCAGTAGATTTAAGGCGGGTGAGTATGAATTGAATAATAGGATGAAGATGACCGAGATTATTGAAAGGCTAAAGAGAGGAAAGACAATAATTCATCGGCTCATTATCCCTGAAGGCTATACATTAAAGGACATCGCCAATCTATTAGAAAAAAATGGCTTTGCCAATAAATATAAATTTCTCAATCTTTGCTATGACCCAACCTTTATAGATAAACTTTCTATAAATTCGTCCAGTTTAGAAGGTTATTTATTCCCGGATACATATTTTTTGCATAAGGGAATGGATGAAGAAGAGATAATTTCTCTAATGGTGACAAGATTTAATGAAGTGGTAAAAAAAGAGATTAAAGATGACTCGATTCATAAAATTATTACCCTTGCTTCAATTATTGAAAAAGAAGCAAAGATTAAAGAGGAATATTCCATTATTTCGGCTGTTTTTCAAAATCGTCTAAAGATGGGAATGCCTTTGGAATCTTGTGCCACTGTTTTATATGCCTCAGGAGAGCGAAAAGAGTGGCTTTCTACTCAAGACACAAAAATACCATCACCTTATAATACTTATCTTCAACCTGGACTGCCGCAGGGCCCAATCTGCAATCCTGGTATGACTGCCATTAAAGCCGCCCTAAGTCCTGCAGATGTAGATTATCTCTATTTTGTTTCAAATGGTGATGGAAGTCATACCTTCTCAAAAACCGGCCGTGAGCATATTTTTTATAAAAACAATAGGACAAATTGAACTAATAATCACTCTAAGTAAAGTTAACTGTTAAAAAAGACCTTGACACAAAAAGAGAAATCTGGTATTATTAAAACATAATCAGAAATTGTTACTTTGGTGAAAATTACTAATGTTGGAGAGCCAACAAAGTCTTGAGTTTATACTCACTAACTACTTACAAATAAGGAGGATTCAAAATGTTTTGGAAACAGATTTGGCAAAAAATCAAACAACCTAAAATTTTAATCTTATCCTTAATTATTATTGCTCTCTTGGGAGTATCTCTATTCTTAATAAAAGAAAAACCAATTCCTTTAGTCGAAAAGATAAAATCAATAAAAATTCCCCTACCCTTTCAACCAAAACCAGCCGAAAAAGAATTTAAGATAACGATGCAGCCTGAAGGACTCCTCAAGGAATTTCCCAAAGAGATTACATTTTACTTTGAAGAAGGATATGCAGAGGCATCTGGGTTGAAGATAGAGGATATCTCCAATTCCATAAAGATAGAGCCAAAGATAAAAACCTCTGGAACATGGATAAATGAGTGGATATTTCAAGCCTCTTTTCTGGAAAGCCTCAAGCCTGAAACAAAATATAAAGTAGAAATATGTAGCATCCCTCTAACTATTCCAAAAGCAATCCCTCACCAAAACTTTAGTTTTACTACACCAGGTTTTACCGCCCAAATCTTTCTTAGTTCTTATGAAAACCAGAAACCCAGAATTTTATTAGACTTTACCTTCGAACCAGTTTTAGAGAAGATAACGGAATATCTTGAGATTCACAATTCAAAGGGAAAAAGGATAACACCATCAGCGATAGAAAAAGTTCAGGAAAAACCTAATCAGGTCATTTTCTCTCTGCCAATCATAGAGAAAGCGGATGAGTTCTCTATTGTTTTAAAGAAAGGGCTTCCCTGCACATCCGGTTTCTTTTTAAAGAATAATATCCAGGCAAAGATTCCTGTAAGCCCAATAACGATGTCCATAACCGAGCATAGAATTGAAGAAGCAGATGATGGGTATCTGGTGGTATTTTCTGCGGCATCGGATGTTGAGAAGAATATTGACCTGGTGATAGATGAGAAGAATATCTCGCATTTTATAAATATAACCCCAGAAATTCCTCTTGATATTACCACCTCAAGAAATAGAATCTATATTTTATCCTCTAATTTTCTACCTCAAAAAGAATATACAATTACCTTAAGACCAGGGATAAGGAGTAAAAAAGGAAGCCTGCTTAAGGAGGAATATACCTGCACATTTACCACTCCAGAAAAGAAGCGAAAACTTCAATTCATCTATTCGGGAAGACATTTTGGAAAAACAGGAAACTGGAATCTTCCTTTAAAGGTAACAGGTATAAAAAAACTAAACCTTGATGTAGTCTATCTCCCTCCCGAGAATACCCTGTTTTGGCACTTGAGAGATTGGAGTCGCACAGATTATTTCTGGGATTTGGGCGAAGAGGTTATCAAAGATAGTCCTATTTCTGTTGAAAAAGATGGCATATTATGGATAAACCTCAAGGACTATCTAAAGGATACACAGCCAGGAACATATCTTGTAAGAAGTCGCACTGTAGAGGGAAAGTATGTGGAGGATAATATTATTGTTGTCCTTTCTGATTTATCCATTGTGGCAAAGTGGTTTAAGAAAGACCTCCAGGTCTGGTGCTTCAATTCATCAAACCTCAAGCCTGAGGATAATGTTGATATTGAGGTAAGGACTTCAAAGAATTTTGTCTTTGGGAAAGGGACGACCGATGCCGATGGTAAATGCCATATATCTTCCCCAAAAGAGGAAAGACAACCTTACATCATCTTTGCCAAAAAGGGTGATGAATGGACATATTTATACACTCCCGGGTTGTCTATCCCTCTATCACAATACGACATTCAGGGTGAAGACCCTGAAATACCATACCTTGCCTATATCTATCCTGAGCGGGAACTCTACAGACCAGGAGAAACTGCCAATGTTGGTGTTCTGGTCAGGGAAAGAAATTCATTCAAAGGTGTATCTATACCTGTCAAGATAAACATAAGAGACCCAAAGGGTAATAACTTCCTTTCCTTATCCGGGAAAACTGATGAATATGGACTTTGCACCTTTGTCATTCCTACATCTGCCTCATCTCCTACAGGTAAATATATCATCGAGCTTATAGCAGGAGATAAGACACTCTATACCACAGGTATATTTGTTGAATGTTTTGTTCCTGAAAGGATGAGAGTCAATCTCTCTTTACCCAAAGAGGGATTTGATCCATATAAACCATTTCCTTTAAAGATAGCCGCAGAATACCTTTTTGGTGCCCCTGCTGATAATGAAAAATACCACGGTAAGGCAAGGTTTGAAGAGACACCATTCAAATCCTCTGGATATCTTAACTATTCCTTTGGACCAGTCTATTTAAAAAATGAAAAACCACCTGTTTATGAAGAGGCAATCGATGAAGGATATCTTGATGAAAAAGGAGAGGCAAGTGTAGATGTTTGTATCCCTCCAGAGGTTAAATTTAATAACCCGATTCTATTTATCGGAAATGTTGAGGTTGAAGAGGGAGGAAGCGGAAGGGTTACCAGAAAAAGGACGACAAAGGAAATTTACACCAAGCCATTTTATATTGGGATAAATCCCGATGTAACGAGGATAATAGAGAATAAACCCTGCAATGTCTCTGGTGTTCTCTTGAAACCCAAAGGAGATTTTTATCAGAAAAAGACTACATTGTATTACCAGATATTCAGACTCTCTTATCACTATAGCTATAGATATTGGGACGATGATAATTGGAAGGCAATACTTAATAAAATTCCAGTAACTCAAAAGAAAATTCTTTCTACAAGTGATGGTAAATTTGCCTTTTCATTTATACCAAAGACATCATGGGCTGATTACCTGATAGAGGTTGGCAATGAAGATAATGATGTTTTATCCCAAACAAAAGTCTGTGGCTGGGGTTGGTGGTGGGGTGAAGATGAAGAAACGACAGAATCCCCTGAGGTTCTTTCTTTAAGGCTGGATAAGAAGGAATATGATGTAGGAGAAGAGGTTAAGGTTTCAGCATCTTTACCATTTGAAGGAAATATCCTCTGGACGGTTGAATTGGATAAAGTATATGAATCCTCTTTTCAAGAGGCAAAGGGGAAGATAGCTAATTGGTCATTCAATGCACCAAAAGGGGTCTCAACTGTCTATGTTACAGGTTTATTGGTCAGGTCGGGTGAAAACTATTTAGTCCAGCGGGCATTTGGTGTTTGCAGGGTAAAAATCAGACCGAAAGAACTTAAATTGGCATTAGATATTGAGTCAGTATCTCAAATGAAACCTCAGACAGAACTCCTTATCAAAGTAAAGGCTCAAGAGAAATTTAAGGCAACGATTGCGGTTGTTGATGAAGGCATACTTCAAATAACAGATTTCAAAACCCCAGACCCTTATGAAGGCATCCTGCGGAATTTAAGACTTTGTATCAATTCCTGTGAATCATTTGGTTGGCTTGTAAAGAAATTTATGGAAAGACCAAGTGGCGGATTTATGGCTCGTGAGAAGGAGTTTCCAGAGGCAAGATTTGCCAGAATAGTCTCTTTTTGGAGTAAAATACAGGAGAGTGATAAGGATGGAAATGTTATTTATAAAGTAAAGATTCCTCAGTATAATGGAAGGCTTCGAGTAATGGCTGTCGCAGTGGGAAAGGATAGTTTTTCTTCAGCGGAAAAAGGAGTTGTAGTAAAAAGCAATGTGATTATTTCACCAACTATACCCAGATTTATGTCTTCAAACGATACATTCTCATTCCCAATCACTTTAATAAATACAACAAAGAAAGAAGAAAGGGTTGATATTTCTATGGCGGCAAGTGGTGCTTGTGTCAATCCGAACGGAATTGACCTTTTCCTCTCTGCTAATGAAAAAAGAACACTCTGGTTTAATGGCAAAGCAGATGATGTGCCTGGGGCAATATCAATAAAAATAAAGGCAAAATCCAGGACAGAAATCTATCAGGAAGATTTTGTCATTCCATTATATCCTGATGTGCCATATCTTACCCAGTCTGACTATGTTGATATTAAACCCAATCAATCCGTAGATTTGACACCCTATCTTAAAAATTGGTATCCAAGGGCACATACAAGTAAGATTGTTCTTTCATCTTGTCCCGGTATGTCAAGACTTTCTCATGCGAAGTATGCCATTGGCTATCCTTATGGCTGTATTGAGCAGACATCTACATCACTTCTGGTTCTTTTAAGGCTTTCTTCACTCCTGCCCATTATTGCACCAGATATATCAAAGGAAAAATATGTCGATATGGTCAATCATGGAATAAGAAGGCTTGTTTCTATGCAGACAATCTCAGGTGCCCTTTCTTTCTGGCCAGGGGAAGATTGTGAGGCATCGCCATATTCAAATGCCTATGCTTGCTTTGTTCTTCTTGAGGCAAAAGCAAGTGGCTTTCTTGTTCCTGAGAGCATCATTTCTTCCCTCTTATCATGGCTTGATAGGATTGATGATAAGAATGGATATAGATTTTATGTTCTGGCAAAGGGTGGTCTGCTTAAGAAAAAGCCTGATGTCATAGATAGACTTATGGCACAAGGAGACAAAAAGGAGTTTTCCTCAAAAGACCTTCTCTGGATAGCCGCAAGCCTACACCAAATTGGGAAGGTAGGGAAGGCGAAAGAATTTTTACAAGAGTCCCTCAAAACACCACCAGAAAATATAAGAAGATACTACGATGATTTCTACAGTTCCTTACAACAACTGGCAATGAGACTTTATGTGGTTAATGATATGATGCCAAATTCAGGATTGGAAAAGAAATTGGTTGATGAACTTATAACTAACCTTTCCCATAGAGAAAGTTACTGGTACACAACGCAGGAGCTTGCCTGGGGACTTGTTGCCCTCGGAAGGTATGTCGAGAGAAAACAGGGAGTAGAATTCTCTGGGGAAATTAAAATGAATAACAAGATTTTATTGCCAAAGAAGGAAAAGTATGGTTTATTATGGATACTTAAAAACCCAGGAGATAAGAATGTAGTCTTAAAGACAAAATCCGATATGCCCCTTTTCTTAAACATAGAAAATACTGGCTTTTGTAGTGAGAAGAGGTCATTTGAACCGTACTCAAAGAATATATCTATTGAAAGAAAGGTGTTTGATTACTATGGAAGGGAGATTACCTCATCATCTTGCGGGAAGCAGGCTATAGTAGAATTGAAGGTCTGGTCGGATAATTATTATGAGAATGTTGCGGTTGAACTTCCTATCCCTGCTGGTTTTGAGATAGAAAATCCAAGACTTACCAAAGATAGCCTTCCAAATTGGGCATCTGATAAAGAAAATCTCTGGATGCCAAATTATGTTGATATAAGGGATGATCGGGCAATAATATTTGGAAGGACTGCAAAAGAACCTCGTTTTTATTACATCCAGGTAAGGGCAGTAACACCTGGGATATTCTTCTTCCCACCCGCACAGGCAATGGCAATGTATGACCCTGAGATAAGGGCAAATATAGCCGCAGGAAGATTTGAGATAGAGAGATAGGACGGGGAGATAGGACATATAGGACATATAAGACATATAAAGGAGTATAATAATTATGGTTCCTGCAAATGATTCAGGACAACTTATTCCTGCTCACGGTGGTTACCGAAACTTGCAGAGCTACCAGATGGCGGAGATAGTGTTCGATGCCACGACGGTATTCTGCAAACGATTTGTTGATAGTCGTTCACGCACTACTGACCAGATGGTGCAGGCGGCACGCTCTGGCAAACAGAACATTGCTGAAGGCAGTATGGCTTCTGGTACCTCCAGGAAAATCGAACTTAAACTTGTCGGCATTGCACGGGCAAGCCTTGAGGAATTGCTGATCGACTATCAGGACTTTCTGCGACAAAAGGCCTTACCACTCTGGACTAAGGATAACCCGCAGGCGAAAAAGATTAGAGGACTGGTCTATGAAAAAAATAGGTCCTATATGACCTATAAGACCTATATCGAATCTTCTCCTCCTGAGGTTGCGGCAAACACAGCAATTTGCCTGATTCACCAGACAAACTACCTGCTCGACCAACAATTAAGAGCGTTAGAAAAAGAATTCTTGGAAGAAGGCGGGTTCACAGAAAGGCTTTACCGCATACGTTCACAAAAACGCCAGGAGAATAAATGAAAAAAATAGGTCTTATAAGTCTTATATGTCTTATATGTCCTATTCTCTTTTTTTTCTTCTTCCCTCTTCCATCAAAGCTTAATTGCTCATACTCAAAGATTGTCAGGGCTTCTGATGGAAAGGTCTTGCGTGTGTTCCTTTCTACGGATGAAAAATATCGAATATTTCTGCCAAAATCTGCTATTTCCCCACTTTTTATCCAAACAACCATTACTTATGAAGATAAGTTTTTTTACAGACACCCTGGCATAAACCCTGTTTCTTTCTTTAGGGCATTTTATAAAAATATAAAGGCAAAGAGGATTACTCAAGGTGGCTCAACAATAACTATGCAACTGGCAAGAATCCTTGAACCAAAACCACGCACTATAAAAAATAAACTTATTGAGATATTCAGGGCATTTCAACTCGAACTACATTTCTCCAAAGATAAAATACTCGAACTTTACCTCAATCTTGCACCTTATGGAGGCAATATCGAAGGCATTGGTGCGGCAAGTATATCTTACTATGGAAGGCTACCTGATAATCTCACGCCCGCAGAAGTAGCCTTTCTTGTCTCCCTACCTCAACGTCCTCATAAATCATCTCCCCAAAAGGTGTTAAAGATTATGTTAAGTAAAAAACTTATTAGCAAAAGGGAGTATGATTTAGCCAGGGTGTCCTCCTTCCCTTTTAAAAAAATACCATTTCCATTCGAAGCACCACATGCCTGTGATTTTTTGGTAAGTAGATTCCCACAACTTAATGATATTCATTCTACAATTGATACCAATATCCAGAAAAAGGTTGAAAATATCCTGTCTTCTTATAAGAAAAGAATAGAAGAAATGGGTGTATCAAATGCAAGTGTGGTGGTGATGGAGAATAAGACAAGGAAGATTAGGGCACTTATTGGCTCTCTTGACTATTTTGATAAAGAAAATGGCGGGCAGGTCAGAGGATTTTATGCCTTTCGTTCACCTGGTTCAGCACTTAAGCCATTCCTTTATATTATGGCAATTGAAGATGGACTTATCAACCCCGAAACTCTTATGGAGGATGCACCCTATAGATTTGAAAATTACGAACCCGAAAATTTCTCCGGGCAATTTCTTGGTTTAGTCAGGGCAGAAGATAGCCTTTCCCTTTCTCTAAACCTTCCTTTTATCCTAATGTTAAAACGATATGGCTATCAAAGGTTTGTCCAGAGAATTTCTGAAGGTGGTCTTGTTGGGCCATTATCACCATCCTGTTATGGACTTCCTATCATTACAGGTGGGATGGATATTCGTCTCATTGACCTAACAAATCTATACCTTACCTTATCAAGGGGTGGCTTCTATAATGAATGGCGGCTCTTAGAGGATACTCCAACAAAAAAAGAAAGACTCCTTTTTAAACCTTCCGCAGTTCTATTAGGATTAAATGCCCTCTCAAAGAGGGATAGGCCAGATGCTCCAAATCTTTCTTTATACACCATCCCAAAGAAAAAGGTTTATTGGAAAACAGGAACATCTTATGGAAGAAGGGATGGCTGGAGTCTTGGTTTTGACTGTGATTACACGGTTGGTGTGTGGGTTGGAAATTTTAGTGGAGAGGGCTCGGATAAGCTAATTGGTGCCTTAATTGCCTCCCCCATTATGTTTGATATAATAAGGGCAATAGGTGATGAAAAAGATAAAAAATTCTTCTGGGAAGAACCAGCAAAAACTGATTTAGAAACGGCTTATGTATGTAAGTTTTCTGGATATAAACCTTCTCCATATTGTTTTGAAAAAAAAGAGGTTTCTGTTCTCAAAAATAACCATCCTTATGTTGAATGCCCATTCCATAAAAAATTTATCATTGAGAAAAAAACCGGTTTCAGGGCATCACCATTTAAAGAATATAAACCAGGCGAACTCACAGAAAAGATTTTCCTTGTTTATCCAGCCTCCGTCCAAAAAGTCTTAAAAGGGAATAAAGAACCACAATTCCCACCAGAATGTAGGGTAGTTGAAAAAAGCAATCTTAATGTTATCAGTCCGGTGGATGGTGAAATATATTTTATTCCCAAAGGGGTTAGAGATGCAAGTTTTATACCACTTCAAGCATTTACTTCCTGTGGAGATATTCAGTGGTTTATAAATGACAAATACAGAGGAAAGACAAAATCCGGCGAGGTTTTTCAAATAGAACCAATTTGGGGAAGAATGAAGATTGTAGCTTATGACGATAAGGGAGAAAATCGGATAATCAAGATAAATGTTGAAGCAGAACCTTAAATCATATAGCGAGATTTTCCTTGACATCAATAAAATTATATATTATTATAAAATACAAATGAACATCACTCCTTTACAAATTATTGACCAGAAATTATTTGATTTTAAGTTAGCCCCACAAATAAAAGTTGGAGAGGTTCTTGAAGGAATAGTGGATGAAGTATTAGAAAATAAAACCTATCTTTTTAAACTCGCTGGATTTACTTTTCGAGCAAGAAGTCCACTTATATTAAATAAATACGATAGAATCAATGTAGAAGTAAAAAGTATTGAACCAAGAATTGTGTTCAAATTACTCCCATCACAAAACAAAAGCAATTTACCTGTTTCTGAAAAAATAAAATCTCCAGATACAAACTATTTATTTTTTACCACCTCGAATTTATCTTCTCTGGGGATAAATAATCTCTGTGTCAAAACATTTGACACAGATGAAGAAATCTCTTCTAAAGGAGTAAAATCTAAATATGAGGCAGTAGATATTCTTCTGGAGATGTCTGAGTTAGGTAAAGTTTTAGTCAAAATAACTCGCCAGGGAGATTTATCTTATTATCAAATAATAGTTGAAGATAAAAATATTAAGGAATTTGTTGAAGAGAATCTGCAAGGATTATTAACTGATTTAGAAAATGTCGGCTTCCCATTTCCCAACATAAGTTGTTTAGCTAATCCATGTTTAAAAAATCAGGATTTTTATGCTGAATCAACAATAACTAAGACGGAAAAAGGGTATAGTCGAATAGATACAATTGGATAAAAGAGGTAATTGATGGAAATTATAGTTACCCATACCAATACAGACTTTGATGCCTTAGCCAGCTTGATATTAGCCGCTAAACTTTATCCAGACGCTCAACTTGTCCTACCTGGCTCTTGTGAACAGAATGTCCGGAATTTCTTAGCTGAGTATCCTCATAGCTTTAATCTTAAGAAATCTAAACATATTAAATTGGAAACAGTCACAAAACTTATTTTAGTTGATACCCGTCAATCTTCCCGCATTGGGAAATTTGAAACCCTCGCTGATGGCCAGATACCAATTTATATCTATGACCATCATCCTGTACAAGAAGGAGATATTAAAGGTGAACTGATGGAGATAAAAGAACTTGGCGCCACCGTATCAATTATTTTAGAGAAGATTAAAGAACAAAATATTACCATTAGTCCAATTGAGGCAACAATTGCCGCTTTAGGGATTTATGAAGATACAGGTTCTCTCACCTTCTCTACGACTACCACCGCAGATATTTCTGCCATAGAATATCTTATTTCTTGTGGTGCAAATTTACCCGTAATTGCCAGGTTACTTGAAAAGGAACTTACCGTGGACCAGCTTTTTATCCTTAATGACCTCATCTCCTCACAAAAGGTATATCAAATTGACCAGACAAATATAGTTATCGCCAAAGTTGTTATAGATAAATATGTTGGAGACTTAGCCGTGCTTGCCCATAAGATAATGAATATGGAATCCTTAGAGGTATTATTTTGCATTATTGGTATGGCGGGAAGGGTTCAGTTAATTGCCAGAAGTCACACAAACAAAGTAGATGTAGCTGAAATTCTCTCATTAATCGGTGGTGGAGGACATAAAACTGCCGCCTCCGCTACGATTAGAGAATTAAGTTTAGAGGCAGTTGAACAAAAACTATTGGAAATATTACACCTAAAATTAATTCCAACAAAAGAAACAACTCCTCCTCCAATCCAACTTTATCCGCATAATATTAAACATTTAATGGGAAAAAACCTCCCACAACCAATCCAGGACATATTAAAATTACTTGGGGAAATAGGTGATGGACTTAAAATGAATGTGTATGTTGTGGGCGGAATTGTCCGAGACCTTTTATTAGGTAAGCCAACATTTGACCTTGACATTGTCGTTGAAGGGAATGGGATTGAATTTGCCAGAGAGTTAAGTCAAAGGATTGCAGGAAGTTATAAAAGCCATGAAAGATTTAAAACCGCTACGGTGGTATTCCCGGATGGGCTCAAAATAGATATTGCTACTGCTCGAAAAGAGGTTTATGACCACCCGGCGGCATTACCGAGAGTAACTACAGGAGGAATTTATGATGACATTTTAAGACGAGATTTTACGATAAATGCCCTCGCCATTCAGCTTAACCCCACATATTTTGGGAATTTAATAGATTTTGTTGGTGGAGAAAAAGACCTGAAAGAAGGATTAATTGAAATCCTTCATGATAAAAGTTTTATTGATGACCCAACCAGAATCTTCCGCGCTATAAGATTTACCTCGCGAGGGAATTTCAAACTATCCGACAACACAAAAAACTTAATTATTAAATCAGCGACCAAAGACCTGTTTTTACAGCTGGCAAAACAACGGCTCCGCAATGAACTTATCCTTATTCTAAATGATGATAATCCAGATTCCGCTTTTCTCCAATTGCAAGAACTAAATATTCTTAAGTATATCCATCCCTTACTACAAATTGGGGAAAACCAATCATTACTTTTTAAAAAAATTACCCATACCTTATTCTATCTTGAACTTATCATTGAACATAAACCTATAGATAAATGGTTAATTTATCTATTAGGTTTGATTGATGGATTAAGTAAAGAAGAGGCATCAGAATTTATGCACCACCTTAAATTTACTAAACTGCAACAAAAAACAGTTATTACAGATAAAGAGGAATCTCAACTTTTAATAGATTACCTGAAAAGATATAGAGACCCCTCCCCTGCTGCGATTTATAATCGGCTAACAGGAATTCCTTTAGAGGTTCTTGTATTTATTATGGCTAAGGTAGATGCGTTTGAAAACAAAGAAATAGCCTCTTGTATAAAAAAGCAGATAGTTTTTTTCTTGACGGAATTAAGCAAGGTAAAACTCAGCATAAGCGGGGATGACCTTAAAAAATTAGGAATTGAACCAGGCCCTGTTTATAAAGAAATATTTGATAAGGTGTTATCGGCTAAATTAAATGGGAAACTGAAGACTAAAGAGGATGAGTTGGAACATGCTAAGTGTCATGTTGAACAAATAACGCACGGAATTTGATTCTGGTAACTGGTGATTGGTAACTGGTAATTAAATACCGTTCGGCTGATCTCAGGACGAAACTATACTTTAGAGAGGCATATTTCGTGATTTCCTGTTACTATCAACTCAGGTTATCGGTTATCAGGTTATCGGTAAAGAGCAAGCAGTAGCCTGCTATCTCAAATTACCGATTACTGATTACCTGATTACCGATTACTTTAAATAATCACAATTTATACCCCACTGGAGTATATTTAACCAGTTACCAGTTACCAATTATCCGTTTGCAGGTTATGAAATCTGATGATACGCCGTGCAACACTTACTCAACACCACACTACGAAATTAGGAAGGATGTATGGTTAAAGATAGTCAAAAAAGGATAACTAAATTTATTGGTATCGTAAGTTTTGGCACATTTACCTCGCGGATTGCGGGTTATATTCGAGATGTCTTGATTGCAGATAGATTTGGGGCAGGTTTAGTTTCAGATGCCTTTTTTACCTCATGGCGAATACCTAATACCTTGCGGGAATTACTTGGTGAAGGGGCATTAAGTGCCGCATTTATCCCTGTTTTTACTGAATATTTGAAGACAAAAGGAAGAGAACAAGCCTGGCAGTTAGCCAATCTGATTATCAATGCCCTGCTCATTATCTCCATATTAATTACCTTGTCTGGTATCATCCTGTCCCCTTTAATTATTAGCATAATTGCCCCTGGTTTCGTTGGCAAAGATGTTTTTACTTTGACCGTGCTCCTTACCCGTATAACATTTCCTTTTACTATTTTTATTTGTCTTGCGGCGTTAGTCATGGGAATTCTTAATTCAATTCAACATTTTACCTTACCGGCATTTGCCCCAGCCATATTAAACATTTGTTTAATCCTGGCAATCCTTTTTCTATGTCCTCTGTTTGGCGAACTATCAATTGTTGGGTTAAGTATTGGACTTTTAATTGGTGGCTTGATTCAGTTGTTAATCCAAATCCCACCATTGATTAAAGAACGGATGGAATATCGGTTAATCATAGACTTTTTCCATCCTGGAGTTCGTGAGGTAATTCGTTTGATGTTACCACGGGCACTTGGCGCCGCGGTTACTCAATTTAACATCTTTATCTCTAATTTATTAGCCTCTTTCCTAATTTTTGGGAGTATTTCTTCATTATTTTATGCCAATAGATTGGTTCATTTTCCATTGGCAATATTCGGGATAGCTATTGGAACCGTCCTGTTTCCAACTATGTCCAGACAGGTAGTTGAAGGTAATTTAGAGGGAGTAAAAGAGAGTCTTCGTTTTGGCTTGAAAATGGTAATCTTGACCTCTTTGCCGCCAACTATTGGCTTAATGGTTTTAGGAAGACCAATTATCGAACTTCTGTTTCAACATGGAGAATTTGACATTACTGCTACTAATATAACTTATTTAGCCTTGTTCTTTTATGCCTTTGGGCTATTAGGCTTTTCCAGCTTGAAAG
The DNA here is from genome assembly GCA_040755795.1 of bacterium. Lineage (NCBI taxonomy): Bacteria > bacterium. The sequence goes on from JBFLXS010000066.1 coordinate 14,096, forward strand.
TTATTGTCCCGGCATTCTATGCCCAACATGATACCTGGACACCGCTAAAAATAGGCATAATCTCAGTGATAGCCAATGTTATATTCAGCCTTTTATTAATGAAACCATTAGAGCAAGGCGGATTAACTTTAAGCCTTTCTTTAGCTGGATTTTTAAATGCTGGTTTATTATTGATAAGTTTAAGACAAAAAATTGGGCCCATCGGATTAAAAGAAATACTTATATTCCTCTTTAAGGTTTTAATTGCCTCGTCGATGATGGGATTTTTCTGCGGGATTATCCTGAAAATAGATATAGGCCTTTTTTATCAGGTGATAATCGGTATAATAGGTGGATTAATCGTTTTATTTTTAAGTTGTAAATGGCTAAAGATAAAGGAGGTTGATGATGTTTGGAAAATGGTTAGAAAAAAGTAATCAGTAAGTATTATAAAACGAAATTTGTAACCGTTCAGGGATATAGCCACAGAGTCACAGAGAACACAGAGGGAATATATAACCACGAATGAACACGAATAATAAAAAGATTTGTCGTGCGAGGCTTTAGCCTCGCTTCTAACAAGCAGGAA
>JBFLXS010000067.1 GCA_040755795.1 bacterium
AAGTGTTCTATTGGATGCATCGTTATTCCACCTCCCAAACAAAATCTCCAGAATAATACACTATGTACTTCTGTTATCTTTATCGACATTTTCTCTCACAAACTTTAGCTAATTTAGGACACCACCATAAATTGCACAGGCTATATGTAAGGAATCAAATTTTCTCAACCCGTTACGATAAAATAAATTAGCTTCATTTATTATTGTAGGATTCTCGTAGACGTCAACCATAGCATATTTTTTCCATCCACTAATTTGCCTTCTTCTTTCAGCAAAGTGATTTTTGCTATTTTCGTAATCAAGGATATATGACCATGCCAGCTGAAAATTACCTAAACGGATTCCCTCTTGAATTTTTAGTTTTGCTTCAACTTCAAGTTTAATTCGTAACTGTGATTGGTCGTCAAATGGTCGATTAAAACAACAGTTATCAAGATATATCTTCATTATGATATTCCTTTGATGATTAGGCAGAAAGTCAGAACTTTACTATAGATGGCATAGAGAACACAGAGAAACATTACGCTAACCATAGTAAGATTAACCTGTTATAACAACCTGCATGGCTGTTTCTTAACTAACTTTTCTGCTTTTTAAGACTTTTTGGCGTGCCATCATTTATTATACAGCATAAAGATCTGGATGTCAATCAAAAAAAATTCCTACTTGCTACTCATACCTAACATAGCCATCATCGGAAGGCAGTCACCGTTTCTTGCCGATTTGTACCCGGCAGGGTTATATCTCCTTCCCTGTATTTGCGAGGATTCTCTCTAAAGCCTTTATCACTTATCCATAGACTGCATTAAGCATTTGTTCTACTTCAGTAACACGAGTTTTAACCAATTCATTAATTAAATCTTGTTGCGTTAGATTGCGTTTAGTTAACCCTTGATAAAATGTCCTAAGTTTTTTGAGTGCTGTTTTTCCACCAATGACTAAATGACGCTTTGTTGACTCGTTCCACAACGTATTAAAAATAGGAGTGTACTGTTTAGTAATTGTTTTTAAATCAATGCGTGGTGGGAGAAATTTTTCATGAAGCGTCAAATAGCTTCCGTAACAATCAAGATATTGATCTTTAAATAATTGTTCCCAAAATTCAACAAATTTATTGCGATCCTCCATTTGAATGAATTTTTCAATAATTATGGGAAAAAGAAAACAATTCTCGATTTCTTTTCCAGGAGTAAATATTACGGCAATATTATCTTTAGCCAGATTTTGAGAAACTTCTTGTAAATGCTCTTCAGGATAATAGTCTCTATCTAATACGACAACACAAGGAATATCTCTTCCAATAAGGATTTTGTAGGCATCTCTATAGTATTTAGCTTTTGGATATTCACAAAATCCATTTAAAGGAATACCAAAGGCATTATTTGATATTCCAAAGCCATCAGCTAATGCGGCAATAATTTTGAAATCCGATAGTTCTTCGGTGAATATAAGTCGATCATATGTTTCAAACTGAGAGGCTACTAAATTAAAATTACTTCCAACATGAGATCGTACTAAATCTAAATATACTCGGTCAGTTGTAGATTTAATTTTTGGACTTGAAGAAGATTTGCAGATATGAATAATATGACTTACATTGACATTATTCATTAATTCTATTGAATGTGTAGCAATAATGACGCTACCATGATAATATTGATGAAGTATCGAAATAAGATCATTTTGCTTCTCAGCATGAAGATTGATTTCTGGTTCATCAAGTACAAGTATGGAAGTATTTCTTAAACGTACTAAGTGAGTTACAATTTGAAACCAAACTTGCAGTCCTTGCCCTGCCCATGCGAGTTCTCTGTCAATCTTGTTTTCTTGAAAAAAACAGCGAAGTGTATTATCCTGAGAATGGTATTCATAATCAAATAATTTAATAGATGACCAAGTTGAGTTTATTATCTCTTGAACAAGTTGATATTCTTCTTTTGTAAGAAGTTGGGCAAAATGATTTCGAAGATGTCGAGGTGCAAGTGTAGTATTTAGACTCGCACGAATATGTTTCATTGTTAAATACTCCTCATCTTCAGCTAAAGGTCCAAGCGGGGGAATAAAACCGAAAATATCCTTTATGTCGGAAGGAAGATATCCACTATAGTCAGCATAGATTAAATTCCGTGGTTCATTTAAAAAAACCTCTATCGTTAAATTATTTTCAAAGGTTGCCGTTATCTGAGCTATTTCTCCTGAATAATTATGAAGTGTTCGGCCAATATTAATATTTTCAATAGATTGCTGAGAAAGACGGTAGTAAGTGTTATGATCAAGTACTATCCGCTGTTTATTATTAAATGACTGACTGGCTGAGGCGATGAGTTTTAACGCAAAAATTATAGTTGATTTACCTTCATTATTTTTCCCTGTTAATAACAAACAGACAGGTTCTTCCTCAACAAAAGGTATTTCATATGAAAAGAATGGGCCAAAATTTGAAAGTTTAAGATTTCTTAGTCTCATTTATTTTTTATGTACTGTTGCGTTCTTATATGTCTAACGATAGAGTTCAGCGGCGGCGGGGAGAATTACCATAGAACTTTGTAAGCAGAACAAGACTTTGGTAAACCTCAAAACTTTGAAAAGCAGCACGCCCCCCACCGTCCGCTGCAACGATTTGTTAGAATTCTTTTTTATTTTCTCACACAAAGCCTCAAAGCACACCAAGATTTATTGTTTTTATTCAATTCCTTTGTGACTTTGTGTCTCTGTGTGATTAATTCTAATGCTTCACTTCACCCGCACGCGGAGCGTGTCAGGTGCAAGCGGTTGTTAGGCGTTCTTATCATGTAACACCTTTTCTAAATCAATAAAGTCATATTCAGGCTCCTTAATAAAAAGGTCGCCTTTAATTGATTTTAATTTTGTGATGCTCGCTTTAATAGCGTGTTCCGATTGGTCAATTCCAATCCATCGTCTGTTATTGATATGGGCTGATTTTAACGTTGTTCCTGAACCACAGAAACAATCTAAAACTATGCTTTCTGGATTTGAAGAAGTGCGAATAATTAAATCCAACAGCTCATAATTTTTTTCAGTTGGATAGTCAGGATATTGTGGGTCTTTGAATTCCCAAACATCTTGAACCCTTTTCCCTTCTCTTTCGTCTGCATAAATTATTTTTCTTGGGTTTCCAGTTGGAGACCATTCAATTAGTCCTTCTTTGTCCCATTGTTCAAGAGTTTCAACATCCGTGCGCCAATGCCTGCCTTTAGGAGGCATCATTCCCTTGAACGGCTGATTGGATTTCCCGTTTTCCGTTTCGCCAGGGGCATGAATTGGCACAGTTGTATATCTTCTTCCTTGTTTATCTATTTTGGGAAACAACTTTTCGAGGTCTTTCTCTGTATATTTCTCTCGTGGTTCGTTCCAAATAGGATTTGATGATTTAGTGTAAAACAAGATAAGGTCTTTGATGTTACCATACCCAATGCGGTCAAAATTCTTCGGATTACACTTTATTCTTGTAATGTCATTTCTGAAATTTTCAATTCCAAAAATTTCATCCATCATCACTTTGATGTAATGCCCAATTTTATAGTCAATATGAACATAAATGGAACCTTGCTCAGACATCAACTCATGCAACAGAACTATTCTTGCTCTCAAGAACTCAACAAACTTCTTCCCCATGAGTTTATCTGAATAGGCAATATCGCCATTTCTTGAATTGCTGATTGTAGATGCTCTGCCATCCGTAATTGTAAAATTACCACCTGTTGCAAAAGGAGGATCAATGTAAACTAAATCTATTCTACCCTTGAAATTTTTATTCTGCAAAAGGTAATTGAGTCCTTGAATATTATCCCCTTTGATAAGTAAATCTTGCATGAGCTATTCTTCCTTCATAAGTTGTATAGGAATTCACGCAATACCAACGAACTCATAATATTGTAATCTTTATAAGTGGTTGTTATGGATTTATACATTTTGTTGTTACTTCTTATGTATAACACACCATCTAAGATAGCAACTTTTATAGCCCTAACCCCTTTTGCTTCAATAGTGCTGATTGCATCATTGAATTGTGCGTTCTGGTGTCCACCAAAATCGGTAAGAAATTTCGCCTCTCCGATAATGTATTTACCCTTAAATCTTGCTATGAAATCCAGTCCCTTAATGTGTTGATAGGCCAAATTATCTTTTGCAAACTCCATCATAGCATTGTCGCTCGCATCTAAGATAGCATCATTATCATTGGCTATAAATTCGGCTAAATCAACAGGTGTGATACCGAGAGATTTTTTTCTCATCCACTCCCGAAACATAGGGCCAATCTGTCGGTTTGTTTCTTTTGGTTCACTTGACCTTTCATATATTTTATCAAGTCCCATCTCATAAAGTCGTCCACAAATACGGTTGACGGTTCTTGGATTTCTATCAATTGCGGAACTATCTCTTTTTAGGTATGCCACATAACTGTCTTTTATTGGGAAGAGATCAAGTCTCAAGAGTTCTCTGATGAGAGTGTCATTGTCTCTGCGACTAAAGGCTTGCTCAACATTAGTCCATATCTCTTCGTCAATGTCCCTTATCCCTTCGGGAATGGTTGGATACACTTGAAAGAGGTCATCAAGATATGACCTTTGATTTGCATACTCTATGCTTAATTCAATCCATCTGTTCATTCTGGTCTCCTGTTTTTACGCCTAACCTAAAGGTTGCTACTACACTTATCGAATGTCACAGGTTAATTCGTGTCTATTTGTGGCTAATTTTCCTAATTCTCTGTGTCTCTGTGGCTGAACGCTTACACTTTTAATTTCGTGAAATCCGACATAAGTATACATTAAAAATGAATAAATTTCAACAAAAATATTTAAACTTATCAAATTTTTCCCTTTAATTTTGGGTCAAGAATGTCTCTTAGTCCGTCTCCTGATAGATTGAAACCAATCACTACTGTTGCAATCGCCAGTCCTGGGAAAATGGAAAACCAGGGTGCGGTAAGGATAAAATTACTTCCAATGCTGACGATTGAACCCCAACTTGGAGTTGGTGGTTGTGCACCTAAACCGAGAAAACTTAAAGATGCCTCACTTAAAATATATCCACCAATCCTTAAAGTAGCGACAACAATAATTATCGGAAAGATATTTGGCAGGATATGTCTTAAAATTATCCGGACATCAGAGGCGCCAATGACTCTTGCCGCCTCGATATAATCCTGTTCTTTAAGAGATAAAACTATTCCTCTGATTAATCTGGCAAATTCTGCCCACCCAACGGTAGCTAAAGCAATATAAAGAGTAATTAAACCTGGTCCAACTGCGACCGCAACTCCAATTGCCAGAAGTAACCCAGGAAAGGCTAACATAATGTCTGTTAAGGCAATAATCAATTTATCTATCTTACCACCGACATAACCTCCGATACCTCCAAAGACAAAACCAATAAACATGGCTAAAAAAGTCGCTATTGTGCCCACGGTTAATGAAATTCGGGCACCATATAAAATCCGCGAGAATATATCTCGTCCAAGATTATCTGTGCCACAAAGATGTTGACAATCTGGAGATTTTAGTCTTTGTTTTAGGTTAATTTCATAGGGGGAATACGGAGCAATTATCGGTGCACAAATAGCAAGAATAATGAAAACAGTGATTATAATTAGTCCTATTAAAGTTGTCTTGTTTTTATATAATCTTTTCATGTAATTATTCAGCCTTATTATATTTCACCACAGAGACGCAGAGAGTAATCTTTACTCTTCTAAACCTAAAACCATTCTTCTCATTCTATGTTTTAGCACATATTTTGAAATCCTAAATTCCAAATTCTACATTGGAATTTATTTGTCCACAGATTAATTCATTTATATTCATCTTCTCTGCGTCCTCTGTGCCTCTGCGGTGAATAGTTACCTTTTCATTTTACCCTGATTTTTGGATTTAGAAAATGATATAAAATATCTACGATTAAATTAACGATAACAAAGACAAAAGCCCCAAACAGCACAACACCCATCACTACTGGTATGTCCCTTTTTATAATTCCTTCAACCGCATATCTGCCAAGTCCTGGCCAGCCAAATACTGTTTCTGTCAGAACTGAACCATTAAGATAACTCCCAAAGTCTAATCCAATAATTGTTACAATCGGGATAAGGCTATTTTTTAAGGTATGTTTAAATATGACCACACTTTCTTTTAATCCTTTTGCCCTTGCGGTTCTAATATAATCTTCTCCTAATATTTCTAATATTGATGTTCTTGTAATTCGGGCAATTAAAGCCACCGAGCGTAATCCCAGAGTAGTCGCGGGTAAAATAAGATAAAGAATATCTCCATCACCCATTCCTGAGGCTGGTAGCCAGCCAAGTTTAATCGAAAAGATAAAAATAAGAAGTAGTCCAAACCAGAATACCGGCGTAGAAATACCCAATACGGCTGAAACCATAGTTAATCTATCCCAGATGGAATTTCTGGTAACCGCCGCAAAAATTCCCATTGGGAGACCCAATAAGATAGCAATAACCATCGCCGATATTGCCAATTTTAAGGTATTTGGGAATTTCTCAATGATTGTTTCTGTAACTTCCTGTTTAGTTGAAAAAGACCGACCTAAATTACCATGGATGACTCTATTCAGATAACAGAAATATTGAATATGGAATGGTTTATCAAGTCCCATTTCTTCCCGTATCTGTTGAAGGGTTTGGGCATTGACCCTTTCTCCAACTATACCTGAAGTAGGGTCGCCGGGGATAATATAAATCAGGATAAAAGTAATCGTCGCTATCCCGAATAAAACAGGAATGGTTAGTAATAATCGTTTAATAATGTAAATTAGCATTTCCCGATAAGTGTATCACAAAGCTGGGGTTTTGTCAACTCGCAGGGGTGCAAAGCAGACAATAATTTGAAAGCAATTTTGTAACTATTCAGCCACTGATTAACACGGATTAGCACGGATAAATACAGAGGGCAGGGGACAGATGAGAAAGGGAGAAACGGAGAAGAAGAGGAGACACGAGGCACTATACCTGAATTTGCCTTCAACCTTGAGCCTAATTACGGACACGGATACCGGACACGATTCACGAATTTTCAGTGTTTCATCCGTGTCCATCTGCGGCTGAATAGTTACTTTAGGAGTTTTTGGTGAAAGGGTTTTAGGTGGTTGATGATTTAGGATGCACAGAGTTCACTAATCTCTTTTCTCTTTTATCTTCGCTGTTTTTCCTTTTCTATCTCTTAAATAATACAGTTTAGCCCTGCGGACAATCCCTTGTTTTGTAATTGTAATTTTTTGGATAGAAGGGGAATAGACGGGAAAAGTTTTCTCTACGCCTATGCCATAAGAAATGCGTCTAATGGTAAAGTTTTTCCCAATACCTTCTCCTCGTTCTCTAATAACAGTTCCTTCAAAGTTCTGAACGCGGTGTTTTTCTCCCTCGACGATTTTGATACTTACCTTGACTGTATCTCCCGGGTTAAAACGGGGTATTTTTTTCTTTAATTCTGGTAAAGCATCTTCTGTAATTAACATTTCTTTACTACTCATTTTTAATTTTAATCTCCTTTCTTTTGGAAGTAGAGAGTAGCAAGTAGAGAGTAGAGAGATTTTTTGTTTGACTTTTTATTCTCTCTACTCTCTTCTCTCTACTCTCTACCCTCTACTTCCTTGTATCTGTTGTAGTAACTTTTTATCCTCTACTGATAATATTGCTTTTTCTAAAAGGTCAGGTCTTTTAGTTAATGTTTTTAACAAAGCCTGTTTTTTTCGCCAGAGCCTGATTTTTTCATGATTACCCGAAAGTAACACTTCAGGGACTTTCAATCCCCTAAAGTTTTGTGGGCGAGTGTACTGGGGGTGAGCTAAAAGTTGGCAAGCAAAGGAATCCGAGTTTAAAGACTCCAGATTTCCCAGAACACCTGGAATAAGTCTGATGATAGCATCAATTATCACCAAACAAGGTATCTCACCCCCGGTCAGAATGTAATCTCCAATCGATATCTCTAAATCAACTATCTTCTCAACTATTCTCTCATCTACACCTTCATAATGTCCACAGATGAATATTAAATGGTTTTCTGCAGACAGAGTTTTTGCTATTTCCTGATTAAATACCTTCCCCTGTGGTGTAAGAAGAACAACTAACCCTGGTGCTAATGACTCAACTGTTTTAAAGACTGGTTCTGCTTTAATGACCATTCCCGGGCCGCCTCCATAAGGGGTATCATCTACAGTTTGGTGTTTATCATCAACAAAATCTCGCGGGTTATGTAAATCAATTTCTACTAACCCTTGAGTTTGTGCTCGCTGGATGATACTTGTTTTTAATGGACTATCAAAAAACTCCGGGAATAGTGTCAGAATATCAATTTTCAATTTGAACCTTTCTACCTTATTCCAGAATCTCTAACACTGCCCTTGTCATAGTTTTAGCCGCGGCCGCATTAATTACTATTCGGATGGCTTTAATGATTCTTCCTTGTTTCCCAATGACCTTACCAATGTCCTGCTGAGCTACTTTCAACTCCAAAATAATTGTTTTTTCGCTTTTTACTTCGTTAACTTTAACCTCTTCTGGTTTATCCACTAATGATTTAACGATATACTCGACTAGCTCTTTCATTTTATTCATCCCTCCAATTTCTTTTTAGATTTAGTTTTTGTCTCATGAAATTTGCACATCACACCTATTTGCTTAAATAGTCTTTGCACAGTTAGACTTGGTTGAGCACCTTTGCTTAACCAATCTAATGCCCGTTCTTCATTGACGACTAATGGTTTATCCTTGAGTATTGGATGATAGTGTCCAATGATTTCGAGTGATTCACCATCTCGAGGGCATCTTGAGTCACACACTACAATTCTATATGCTGGAGCCTTTTTTGCACCAGTTCTGGTTAATCTTATTCTTACCGGCACTTAATCACCACCTTTCCTTTTTATGATTAGGGTATTCTCCCTATTTCTCTTTCCCATGATTCAGGTTTTTTCCCTTCTGTTATCCTGGGTCTACTTACTGGTTCTTCATAATCTTGCTGTTCTATTTCGCCAAATTTTTCTACAAAGGAAACCTTTTTATAATCTGTTTTTAATAAAAGTGCTTTTGTCCGAATAACAAGTTTCACATTTGGATTTATTCGCTCAATTACCGCTATTTTTCCCCCCGGGTTATCCGCAATATGTTTCTTAATCTGATTTAATGCCTCAATACCCCTTTTCAGGCTTTCTTCAACTTCTTTACATTCTTTCAGACAACTAACTGCTTCTTCTTTTCTTCCTTGAGCCACTAATATATTATATTTCAATCTTGTTTCTTTCAATTGAGCCTGTTCAATTTTTATCATTTCTTCTAAGGCGGTCATTTCTTGTCTTAGAGCTGGGTCTATTCCCACTTCGATTTCTGTCAGGGGTTCTGAAATCGAGCCAATATTTTTAGCATTTACTTCTTTGCCAGCACAGATTCTACCCCCGATAATAGTTCCTTTTTTCCCTTCGAGAACGATAACATTTCCGCCCGCATCCACATGACTATGGATAATAGAATCTGTGACAGTAACATCTCCTTTTACTTCTACTGTCGCATTTTCAATGAACTTACAAGTCAGATTGCCTTTTGAATAGATATAACTTCTTTTGCCACGAATTCCATATTTAACTTCAATATCTTTCTCTGCACGGATGGTGGCATTATCTACTCCACCATTAATAATCACATTTTCTTCTGATATAACTCTAAATCCCTCGCGGACATCACCATCAATCTCTACCGTCCCGATGAAGTGAATATTTCCCACATTCATATTCACATCACCTTTAAGTCGGTATATTGTTTCTACACCTATCTTTGCATCTTTCCAGACCACATAACCTTTAGCGGTAGAAATAAGGGTATAACCATTATCTCTAATTTCGGTATTTTGCCCAGCGGGTAATGGCATATCACTTCCATCGTGTGCCGGGACATCTTTACCCGTAACTGTTTTTCCCGGAGTTCCTTTTATCGGGGGATGTTTAGTGGCTAAAATTTCCCCTTTTTTTACATTTTCTATTAGTCCTAAATCCCGATAATCTACTCGGTCAGCCAGATCAGTTAACAATCTTGGCTTTAAACTCTTTGTAAATCTATATTCAATTATTGCATCTTTGCCTTCTATTGGTGGTGTGCCTTCTGCAATTAGAATGGGTTCACCGATTATTTTCTCTTTGATGATTTGTGAGACAACTTCACCCTTTATCCCATAAACTACGCCGCTATTCCACAATTTATGCATAATCACATTCATATCTAATAAAGCCCCGTTTTCACCAAAGGAATTAACCTGTAAAGTTGCCTTCATCCCATCCGGGTTTATTTCTATTTCTAAATCCTCTTTTTTCTTTTTTTTAACTGCTGTTTGGGATTGGTCCATTCTTTTATCCCTTATTCTCTAACTTTTTTTGGGTAGTTTTTTTAACACAGCCCCCCTTTTACAAACAATATCTAAAACTAGTGTCGTGTTGAGTAAGTTTTGCACGGGGCATCATCAGGTTTCGTAACCTGCAAACTGGTAATTGGTAACTGGTAATTGGTAACTGGTAATTGGTAACTGGTAATTGGTTAAATAGTTTCGTTCTAATCTCAGCTGGTAATTCCTCAGTTATCAGTGGTAAAAAGCTAAATAGAAATTTTCTCTCGCAAAGACGCAAAATTCGCAAAGATTATAATTTATTCCTTTGCGTTCTTTGCGCCTTAGCGAGAAATTTAATCTTTATGCCTTTCTTCCACCAATAACTGACCGATTACCTCAGCCGAACGGTATTTAATTACCAGTTACCAATCACCAGTTACCAGAATCAAATTCCGTGCGTTATTTGTTCAACACGACACTAGCTAAAGGCTACTTGAGTTTTTCTCACTATTGGCAATGGTTGTTAGGTTGAAGGAGCAAGGTAAAAAAATAAATTCCCTTGTTCCTTGAACCTACTGTTTCACTTCATCTGGGTAAATAATTACATTTTTTAATTAAGTATTTATTAATTTTACCATAAAATTCTAATTTTGTCAAGAGGCTGACCGAGAATTTTTTAAAAATATCGTAACTGTTCACCGCAGAGACACAGAGACGCAGAGAAGAAAATTAAAATTTATGGACGAGGATGGATTAACAAATCTGGCTTGCCTGCTGAACATTCGGCAAGCAGGTCCTATGTATTTCAATGGCTGCACCAATAATCTTTTCTGTTATCTGATTTATTTCCATATCTTCTCTGTTCCTCTGCGTCTCTGCGGTAAAGGACTACCTGAACGGTTACTCTAAATGTTTATCTTTTAAGTCACCACTTGCAATTTGCTTTTTAACCTGCGTAACAATTCTGCCTCATCTCGTATTTCTGACTTATCTATCTCGACACTGCTTAAAACATCAATATAAGCTCTGAGAATTGAGTTTTTAGTTATTCTTTCTTTTTTATTCTGTGTGGAGCGATTTCTCATTATTTTTCGCTCTAATTCTGTCAGAAATTCTAATTGGTCTGTTCGAAGCAAGATAGACAATTTTACTTCAAAGGTTTTAAATTTAGGCAATCTAACAGATTTAAGATGTGGCTCTTTCTTTTCAAATGTTGTAATTTCAAATATAGATTCTGCTCCTTTACCTAAAACTGCTCTTTTACTCATAACTAATCACCTCTTTTGCTAATTTATGATAATCTTGTGCTCCAAAGGAATTAGGAGCATATTTTTCAATCGGGAGTCCAAAAGATGGCGCCTCGGCTAATCGGACATTCTTACGGATTTTTGTATTAAACACCATATCTTTAAAATGTTCTTTGATTTTTTTATAGATAGCCTCACTTAGATTTGTTCGAGAATCATACAGCGTGGCAAGGACACCACATATTTTTAAGGTATGATTTAGTCTTTTAGTCACGACATCAATTGTTTTTAATAACTTTTTCATTCCCTCTAATGCAAAATATTCTGTTTGAACCGGGATGAGCACTTCTTGAGCGGTCGTAAAGGCATTTAAGGTTAAAAGTCCCAGAGAAGGTGGACAATCGAGAAGGATATAATCATAGTCTTTATCTATGTTATCCATACTATCTTTAAGTGCCGATTCACGACCAATAACATTGACCAATTCTATCTCTGCCCCGGATAGTTCAATATTTGCCGGAGATATATCCAATCCTTTAATTTCCGTAGGCATAACGACATCTTTTACTGTTTTCTCCGGGTCAACTAAAACATCATACATTGATTTTTGTAAGTCATAAATTTTAATCCCCATGTGAAGTGATGCGTTTCCCTGCGGGTCAAAGTCAATAAGTAATATCTTCCGGTTAAGATTAGCTAACGCCGTCGCCAGATTTACGGCTGTGGTCGTTTTTCCACAACCACCTTTTTGATTAGCAATGGCTATAATTCTGCACATAATTCACCTCCATCCGTTAAGTTCCAAAGTTCGGAATTTATTATACCATATTTTGTAGATAAATGTAAAGAAAAAAATTCGACCTGTGCCAATGCGTCAGTGAAATGGGAGGGATGTTCCTAAAAATACTTTTCTCACGCAGAGGCACAGAGATATTGTTCTCTTCTAAAAAATAGGTTCAAGATTGGTAAGGCCGAATAATTATTCACCCTTATTCCATTTTGCATCAAATTCTGAGAAGAGTCATTCCTTTTCTTACCCTCCACATTGTCTGCAATATTATCATAGGTTGGTAAAATTGGATGATTAACTGGAATCAGGAGAGAAGAGAAGAGAATAAATATTAGCCTGTGGATGCACAGCAATTCTCGGTGAATTTTTAGAGACTGAATTCACCTATGTTTAGGAGAGATAGAGAAAAATATTTTTCGTAAAGATTTTGAGAGGAAAATAAGGAATAATGAGTCTCTATCTAATTTTTCACCGAGAATTTCTGGTGGATGCATTTTTTTCTTGACTTTTTTTATTTTTTATGTTATATTTTTAAAAGTAGAAAGTATATAATCTAAAAATCTAATATGTCGAAAGGGGGGTAGAAAATGTTTAAGTTAAATTTTAAAATTAAGTTATTTAGTGTAATCAAATTAATTATGGCAGGGTTAATATGCTTCAGTTCTCTCGGATATGCTCAGATAAAATTAGAACAAAAAAACTCTATACCAATTAATGAGACAAAGCTAAGGGTTGATCAAACTATTCCAATTAGGGAGGATATCTCGATGAGTAAACCAACACTTAAAACTGAAGAGTTAATTCCAGGTAAGAAGGAGAGACTAACAGGTGAAATAAGTCTTAAGATTCACCAGACTATCCCAGTGAGTAAGGAAAGAGATGCACAACCGCTTAAGATTGAAGGGCTTACTCCAGCAACTGAAAAAACTCTTAAGTCAAATCTAAAGATAGAACGAACTATTCCAGTTAGTGAGGAGAGACCAATAAGTAAATCAAGTCTCAAGATTGATCAGACTATTCCAGTCAGCAAGGAAGGAAATACACAACTGCTTAAGATTGAAGGGCTTATTCCAGCAAGTGAAAAAACTCTTAAATCAAATCTAAAGATAGAACGAACTATTCCAGTTAGTGAGGAAGATTTAAATAAGTGAACATTAAATCTTAAAAAGTGAGGTTAATACTTAAAATGCTTAAGTTTTTGTTAAAGACCTGAATTTAACACTTAGAATTTATAAATTTTGTTCTTCTATGTAGATGAAAATTTTTGCTACTCTCAAAATAAAGGGGAAGAGAGTAAATGAAAAAGATTTTATCTATAATTGCTGTAGCATTGCTACTAAATAATATAGGGTTATCAATAGCAGGTGAAATCCTCAGCCCTCCTAATCCACCCACATTAAGTTCTCCTCCAAATGGTTCTAATGCACCAGGAACCGTAGTCCAGTTTAGATGGAATCCCTCACCAGGAGCAAATAATTATTGGTTACAGGTATCACTAAATAGTAATTTTACGCAACTTGTTTTTGATAAAGCAATAGGGAATTATATTGGAGTAAATTTATCTGGCTTCCCAGACAATGGAACTAAATATTGGTGGAGAGTGAAAGCAGGTAATGTAGAGGGCTGGAGTAGTTGGTCTTCGGTCTGGAATTTTACTAATGGACCAAGTAGTCCTCCTGATCCATCTACATTAATCTCTCCTCCAAATGGTTCTAATGCACCAGGAACCGTAGTTCAATTCAGATGGAATCCTTCCCCCAGAGCAAATAATTATTGGTTACAGGTATCACTAAATAGTAATTTTACGCAACTTGTTTTTGACTGAACTTTCGTCATTCATGCTGCTCTTGCGAGGACATGAACAAGAAAATTAAGAGGATTTAATCCCTTATTATCGTTATTAAAGCGATGATCTACTTTTGAGTGGATAAAAATGGGTTTAGAATGA
>JBFLXS010000068.1 GCA_040755795.1 bacterium
CTTGGTAAAAATAAAACGTGTATCTATTCATGTACACATAAGAACTTGAGTGAATATATTCTGTGTACATATAATCAATGAATAATTGATCGTCTTCCATATAATAGATTAATCCATACTTTAAAAGTTGATTATCATCGGCTCGTTCGGTAACAAGACATTGCTTTCCTTCAGTGATGTACTTGCATTTCTCTGAACTTCTATATAATTTTGTTTCAATTATGGTGTAGATTTGTGAATCAAGCATATACGAACGATCATCACTTAGGTGATAATTATAAAACTCGTGACGATAAATTTGATCTTTACTTAATAATTCAGTATTGATGTAGGCATCTTCATCATACAAAGCTCTTTCAGAATCACTGAGAGGAAAATATTCGATATGGTGATCTTTAACTCGCTCTAAATACTCAGTAAATAAGAGATATGCATCTAGGAAAGTATCCTTTTTCGAATTATCAAAATAAGGATTTTCTAAATCTCTCTTCGCACACCCAGTGAAGATTATTGTCGACAAGATCAAAAATAAAATATAGATTTTTTTCATCAAACCAACCCCTTAATCATGGTTAACATCAATCTTGCCGTTGGTAAATATTTAATGCAAAAAGATTTATATGAAATGTATTTATGTCCAAGACATGATAATACATTTTTTTGTACTATTTCCAATTCATTGTCCCCCATAGATGTCCATTTATCATGATTATAACATTTTTTTATGATCATTACTAAACGACTGATGATTTAATCATAGCGTAAAATATTTTGTGTAAATGAAAAACTGAATAATCTATAAAGTTTAAAATAAGGTTTAGATATTATACTTCACGTTCTTCACTTACTCCTCGATGTAATATTATCCTATCATTTCTTAGTAATATGGTGACATAGATACCAGATAAAACTGCAAAAATCCATGTAATAAAAAGTGTTAGATTATCATATCTGTTTTCAACTGTACCTAAATAAAACATCACTTGTCCAAAGAAATTATAGACGGCGTGTAAGATCATCACAAGCCATAAATTTCCAGTCTTCAGATACAGTGTTGCCCACAGTATTCCCATCAAAAAGGAATAACCCACTTGAAGCAATGCGCTTCCTAGAGTTGCACCATCAAAAAGATTAACGAGATGTAGGAGTCCAAAAATGAGTGATGATATGAGAATAGAAATCAACGTACCGCCTTTGACATGCTCAAGTTTTTCAACCAGAACAATCAAAAGAATACCTCGAAATAAGACTTCCTCAAAAAAACCGACACTCAAGCATTCGATGAAAAAAAGGATCACACGATAGATAGGTTCAGTTAAATTTGTTCTTCCATTAAAATATGCACTGATAGGAAAATTATTCATCGCGATCAATAAAGCAGGAATCATCAACACAAGTGATTTTTTTACATTTGAAAATGATAAAAGATCTCTTCTTCCAAACCTGATCAAGACAAGTACCAATAAGGTCCCTGCAGAAAATCTCGTGATAGTATTTGTGATCATGTTGACATCTTTAATATATCCTAGATGAGTTAAATCAACGAATTGAAAAAAGATCACAAGAATCATACAAGTGATCACAATCATCTTTTGAACGTTAGAAAATGGTGATTCGTTTTTCATGTCTGTCTATCTTTCTTCAATGAAATGAGGTTGAAAACACGATTTTTACCTGTCAAACCTTCTTAACTTTATGGATATAACGGTAAATCAAATAAGATCCTAGTAAGATCATAAGTAGGCTAATAAATTGTGAAGGTGTTGGAAATACGTTGTACTTTGTTTCAATAAGAGGAATAAAGACACCGCGTTCATCTCCTCTAATAAACTCAATTATAAAACGCCAAACACCATAACCAACTAAATAAACCTCAAGCTCTTTATGCTTAAAGAATGAAACCTTATTGAGTAAAAAGAATAATATGAATAAGAATCCTGCTTCAAATAACTGTGTGGGGTAAACCGTTTCTCCTGGATAAAGATCATGTGCATGTCCATGAGGGAATAAAACACCTAGAAAAGATTCGGTTGGAATACCAAAACAACATCCTGCACAGAAACAACCAATACGGCCTATAGCGTGTGCTAATACAACACCTGTAATCAATGTATTCGCAATCTTTCGCATATCTTTATTGTCATCTTTATAGAAATATTTCATCAATAATAAGAATGATGTAAACCCTCCGATCAGCGCTCCTAAGAAACTGACGGTCCCAAAGGTCCATTCACCTTCTTTTATCGAATGGAAAATGCCATCCAACAAAAAAGAGAATGCCAACGCCATCACTAAGCTAATCACAATCAAAATCACAATCCGATTTGTTTGCTGTTTGGTAAACTTATCATAGCGATCTAGACGATAAACCACATAGATAATCATGCTAAGGACACCTATGAAAACAAGTAAATCGTACATCGGAATCATATAATTAAATAACTCAGGGAATAAAAATGGATACATGTCATCAACTCCTTGTAACACCATTCTATCATAGAATAAAGTGAAATCATGGTAACTTTGTTTGTTCGTTTTGTTGAATGGATAGGATTATTCGTGCTCTGTGTTTATTAAGCTATTGCATCTTTTTATTGCTGTTTTTTTCAAAGTAAAAAATAAAAGACTCCTTTGTTCAAGGTCGGGTATCATAGATATACCTTCTCTCCAACTTTATGGAGTCAGTTCATTAAAAAATGGTGCCGAAAAGATGACCCGAAGTTTATACATATATTTTCATCACTTTGCCTTGTGATAAGCATATTTGTATTGATCCATGTGGTAATCTTTAATTTGAGTATATTTTTCTTTATTATCAATATCTACTTTGTTTGACGCAGCATCAATTAATATGTTTTGTAAATATTGATACTCTGCATACTGTCCTAATGAAGCCATCACAAGAGCATTCCTAAAATATTTAGCGTGATGAGAAATTAGTCCAGCTTTGAAATCATACCCATATTGCTTTAAAAATAGGTAAGCAAAAGCTGCAACTGTTCTTGTGTTCCCTTCTCTAAACGGGTGTACTTTCCAAACATCCGCAATCATTCGAGTAAATAAATGAAAGAAGTCTTCTTTCTTCAGTAGTATCCACTCAGTTTTAAAGTATTGATGATCTATATGAATCAATTCGTTGATAATACTCTTATGTGTTGTATATTCAACGCTCTTACCATTAATGATAGGCTCACCTTTATAAATATCAATTTTTCTTGGTTCACCAGCCCAATTATAAACATTATCAAATAACTTCTGATGGATTTTAAAGATATCTCTTGAAGTACTAATCTTTAATGGACTTTTGATTAATGAAATCAAAGCAAGATTTGTCATACGGTTCTCAAACTCATCAAGTTTGTCTTTATCTTTAATATTAGCTTTGTTGATTAAAACATCAGAGTCTTTGTAAATATATGGATCTTTCATTATAAGTTTCTTCCAAGTGCAAATACTGCTGTTTCATAATCAATCAAGTCTTGAGCGTATAAGCCTAGTATTCGATTTGCATAAGAAGATACTTCTTTCCCACCAGTTAAATTAATCGCGTTTGCTAGCATTTCAATTTCTTTAGCTTTCTCTTGACTTGGTAAAACCACTTCAAAAGGAATGCCTCTTCTAGATTCTATTTGCTTTAAGTATATATTAACGGCATAGGATAAAGTAATCCCCAAATCACTTAGAATCGATTCAACATTGTTCTTTAAATCATCAGAAACTCTGACATGAATAACATCATTTCTCATACAATCCACCTCAATAGTATTGTATCACATTTGATACACATAATCAAGGTTTAAGACTATTTGTCTTCTCCCATTTTCCATTGCCCATCCTGTTCAATAGTCATCAATTTTTTATAATATTCATTAGCTTTTGTAGTTGTATAAAGATAATTTCCCATCGCATCATAATCGCTTATCCCTGCGCTTGAAAACATACCTAGAAAATAGTCTGTCATTTCTTGCGATATACAAAAGTCATTATATATGTGTTGAACTTTATTTCGATTATTAATCAAGTTGAATATAGAATGATTTTTCCCTATTATACCGTGCACACCATAAGTGAAATCACATAGAATAAATTCATTGTTTACAAACGATTCACAAACCGCATGTCCATTATAAGCGTATTTCATGTTTGCCAGATAAACCATTCTACATGGAATATTTAAACATTGTAATAAAACACAACCAACCCTTGATATATCAGTACACCAATCGGTCCCACGATCCATGATCTCTTTTTCAGTTCCACCAAAAAACATATCGTTGAAAGGCACATTAAATGTTTCAACAATATCTTTAGTGAAAGAAAGAACATTCTCAATCGTTTTTATATCATGATCAGCTTTAAATTTTTGTGCAAAAGCGTACAACTCATGCCTTTTAGTATTTTGATTGATATTTGGTAAATAATCATCATATAGAAATTTATGCGATTTTTTGTTTAAAAGGATCATGTTTTCCAACAGTTTATAGTCAACTGAAGCTTTATCATGCAAATCGTTTCTATACATGTTCCCGTATGCTTCTCCAAAGATATCTATCCCCCTATTTAAACAGTAAAATACTTGAGCTAAATCAAGTTTATACAAATAATTCTTATTTTCTTCGCCATATCTAATAAACCCTAATTTGGTTTGCAAATTATTTGAAGCATCATTCCAAACTCTTGCTTCTGAGTAGAGCATTTTAATGCCATCTTTTTTTAATTCATCAATCATTCCCTGAATCAACCTACTTGCATACCCCATATGATAATAATCTCTATGCGTCTGCAAGCCCTCAAGTAAATGTTTGCCTTCATAAACGTTGATGCGACAAACGCTTATGATTTTATTTTGATCTTTGTAGATATAGTATTTGTAAAATTCTTTACGATTCGGACAACTTTCAAGATACTTCATATAATCATATTTTATTTCTTTTTGCTTTTGAAATAGCTCTGGATCATTTAAGGATATTTCCCTATCCTCTTCTAGTTTGTCATTTAAAACATCGAACCATTGTTCTTTTTCTTTGATTGATAATTTAGCTATTTTATCTTTACTCCATACTTCAAACATATCGCACACCTCTTTATATCAATCATAACATGAAGGCTGGTTTTTTATAAGATTTGCTAAGTATATAATTTCTTGTTTTTTCAATATATCAAAAAAGCTCATTTCGATAAAATAATATCAATGATATTCTATGATTCGTTCGAAAATTCGGTCGACAATAATTTATTCGTTCTTTTTTTAGTCGAAACAAGTGGTGTGAACAAACTCAATTTCCTTTCTAGATAAATGAAGCTTGCAACAATAGATTATATTGTCGTTTCATTTTGAATCGTTTATCATTGTTTTTGTTTCGAAATAACTGATTCCTTGTTTTTATGTCATTAAAAAGACTAGGAGAGTTATGACTGTTTTAGTTATTTCACGTATCGCTTCAAATAATAGACTATTTACATTATTTTTGGGGTATAACTCTTAGAAATTCATGGGTGAGACTCAAATTCAAATCACCTCTTTTGACCTTAGAAATTCATGTTTTACATTTTTTGTTATGCATTCTAAAAGTGACCATTCTGTACGACCACAAAAACAAAAGACCATTGAACTTCAATGATCTCTCTCAAAAAATCACTTATTCAAAAAGTGGTGCCGAAAAGAAAACCCGAAGTTTATACATATACTTTATTGTGTTTATCCCAATATAAAGCCATCATTTCAACATGTACACTCCTTGGCATCAAATCCCAATTACTATACTGTCCAAGATTTAAAGGTTTTTGCAATTTTTAGCACCATAGTTTCGAGTTAAGCTATGCTTATAAATTCCCCGTGTTAGTTTAAATATGATAGCTAAAGATCCCTGAGTGACACTAATTCTTTTTGCTTCTCATACTCAACCAGTTTTTTATATGGTATATAAATACTGAAGGAAATAGCAGTGCAGCTGATATAAACATAGCGATTCCCAAATAGTAGTTTAAAATCCATTCTTGATAGGTAACTAATGTATCCGTACCATGTGAACTCACAAAATGTTCATTTCCATTAACATATCCATTAATTGCATCGCCACCTAGGTTCCATGAGTGAATAGCAAATATTCCAAATGTTACAGTATACAATATCATGAAAAGAACTATATATTTTGGATATTTAAATCTTTGAATTGAAACTTTTTCTTTTTTATCGCTATTTATTGAATTGTAATCAATATCGAAACTAGACCTAGAAATTTTTTGTTTTAATAATAAGTTGATTTCTGCGATTTGTTTTTTTGAATAGCGATTGGTGATTAAGCATTCCCTTTTTCCATCTTTAAGAAAAAAAGTGATGCATTCCATTGTGCTATAGCCATACAATGATAGATATTGTTGTCTTGCTTTGTAAGATAACTTAATTGGATTAAAATATGAATCGACATCACTGGGTAAAACCTCACGTCTGTAAGCTTCTACTTCATTCAACTTAATTTTATGTTTTTTTTGAATTCGACTATTCTCTTGAACTAAAAAGTCACCAAATACGATGAGTTCATCTTTAATAAATTTGCATCTGCTAAATAAGGTCATGTATCCAGCAAATATCATCCACACTATAACAATCGGTATAATATACATCATAGGATTGCTATCAATAATTGCCAAAGTTTCAATTACAAATGCTGTTGTGATTATAAATGCATACATTAATATTGATTTAGCGTTCAATGAAATAAAAGTTTTCATATCTCTATCTCCCCTTTTAAATTATACCCTCTGTTTAACAAACGCTTAGTCTACTTCAAAACTAACACAAACTTGGTTATGACAAGACAAAAGATGTCTTCTTAAATCAAAATTGAAAATATATTTTCTTCTGAATTCCCGTTCTTTTTGATTCATTAGTATACTTCATCTGATTCTAATACACGAGTATACCGATTAATAATGGCATTTATTTTATCTGATTGATCTCTATATGATAAAGATATGTCATATCCTTCCAATTTTTCTATATATCTTCCCGCTAAAGCATTATCTGAATCTCTCGAATAAATCGATGATATGATGTAAAATTGTCCAATTTCAACATATTCTTCTGTTGTTTCATTATAACAATCATGAAACAAATCATTACCTTGTAAGACGCAATAACTTCTCATGATTTTATCATCTGAATGCAATAAAGTTAATGTAGTAATATCAGTGATATCACCTTTAAGTACCTCAATGAACGTTATTTGGAAATCTATTCTTTTTTGTTTATCCTGAAGATAAGTGCCCTCGTTACTAACGATTTGAACAATAGCTACAATATTGTCATATTGTAATTCTTGTTCAAATGTCATATCATCTGCTTTGCAAGAAAGGAGCATTAAACTTGTCAATCCTAAAATGAATAGTCTCATGATTTTTCTCATAAAAAATCTCCCCACTTATATAGATATACTAATCGATCACATTGCCCGATTCTGGTGAGTGATCTTTATCCTTGATGCATAACATCTATTGGTTCTTCATTAATCGGTAAGATTCGATACTGATCTGTAGTGAATTCATTAAGCCCTAAGAGTGTCCGATTTCATAAATTACTGATTTCAATTTTTCAAAATATGTCCGTGAGTCAAAAAAGAAAGAATTAAAATAGAATCCATTTAATAAAGGCATGAAAATGGCTACGGATGAAGTATTATCGATTTGATCCACGTCAACGAGTTACTTTTTGAAGATACCTTAGAAATACTTGCTAGTATTCTAGCCTCTTATATAATTTCTATATATCCTATTCATTAGAGTAATTATAACATATTATACTTATTGGAGAAAACTTGATAAAGTAAAGAACTGTAACTGATTCCAGTAGCACCATTTTTGATGAGATGGAGAACCTTGAATTCCATGGGTTCGAATGAAATTTAAATCATATCTTTTCACCCTTGAAATTCATGAATTACATTTCTTCTAGTTGATTCAAAAAGCAACTATTCAACATAGCTTTAAAAACAAAAGACCATTGAAATTCAATGATCTTTCTCCAAAAACTGATTATTCAAAAAATGGTGCCGAAAAGATGACTCGAAGTTTATACATATATTTCTGCTTATGATTAGCTTAACAAAGCCGCAGAAATTGTCTTGAATTGACTTGTCAATTATTGATTTATAGTATCAGATCCCAAAGATCTGCATTTAATTGATAAAGATTTGATTTTTTATGCTCTATAACCTTTAAAATTTGAAGTTCCGTTAAGTCATTTAATAGTCTTAGATAATACTGTTTACTAAATGAGTCATGAGAAAAATCTTTATAGTCCTTCCAATCAAAAAAGCCTTCTCCTGTTACAGGTATCGCTAATACATATTTTAAAGCAATCTCTAAAGCTCTAGTTAGAAGTAGTCCTTTTCCTTTGAGTTGAGCTTTAATGCTATAGAAATTGATATAAATTTTCGAATATTTAAGCACGATATCTCCCATATACTCCAAAAAATACGTGATGTCGTTTCCTGCATTCCTTGAATTCATAATGGCATTATAATAACCTTGTTTATGGATTCTGTTATTGATAGCTTCACTTACCAACAATAAACTCAATGATGGAGCGTGTTTGAGATTATACCAAAATGATAAAACTCTGGCCATACGACCATTGTAATCAAAATAGGGGTGCAGATAGACGAGATAATAATGAACAATATGAGAGGCAATCAAATGTTCTTCATACATTTTATCTTTGTTCATAAAGTCGATGAGTTGGCTCATTAATGTTGGTAATAAATTCCAGTCAACACCACGATCTACAACCGCATTGGCACCATCCACGATATTCACTTCATCATGACGATAAAGGGCGTTTGGAATTAATTGTTCAGTATCCTTTAAACACTTCTTTGATAATATCTTATAGAGCCGAAAGATGTTTTCTTCGGTGATGTCATGTCCTTTTACAAACTCATAGCCTAAAAGCATATTTTTAACAATGATATCGTTTAGTTGATCTAAATCTTCATAATTTGCTTGATCAAGTTTTTCGATTTGTGCTCGTGTACTTCTGATACCTTCGATTGCCAAGCTCGACTCAATTTCCGAAAAAACGAATCCATTAAGAATTTCCGAATTACGAAAATCGGAGAATTGATTCATCTCCGAGTTTCTAATAAGGTCTTGACTACCTTGAAAATGCATCACGATTTTTTCATTTTTC
The DNA here is from genome assembly GCA_040755795.1 of bacterium. Classification (NCBI taxonomy): domain Bacteria; species bacterium. The sequence continues at coordinate 9,188 of JBFLXS010000068.1, forward strand.
CAATATAATAAATGAGTTCCAGTTGGACTTTCTAGTGGCGTTTTTTGATACTCATCATCCCTGTATTTTTCCAAAGATATTTCTTTTAAATCTTCTCTATTTAGGCCAAACTTATAGATCAGCTCCGATTGGGTAGGATAATGATCTAATTTTTTGCATATTTGCTTAAATTTCTCATAAACGCTCATACTAACACCTCAAATATAGTTTACAATATTGTTTACCGCATGTCAATATACATGTTTACAATACTGTTTACATATAATCCATGTTTGAAAGTATGGCTCAAGGGACACTACCAAACGCAATCAATATTCCTTTAGACCAAATCACAGACATGTATACCATGATTCCCAAAGATAAGAAAGTTATTACATTCTGTGATACTGGAATTCAGGGCTATAATGCAGAACAATTTTTAAAAAGCCAAGGCTATGATGTCTACAATCTAGATGGTGGCTATACTTATATTTCAAAGATGTTAAAGGAGAACACATATGTTTAAAAATGTAGATACAAAAGAATTACTATCAAAAATAAAAGCTAATGATGCGAAAGTCATTGATTGTCGTGAAATTTATGAATATGAATAAGGTCATATCCCGGGTTCAATCAATATGCCAACTTCAAACTTCTTAAAGTACATAAACTTGATCAATAAAGAGGACCACTATTATGTGATCTGTCTAACAGGATCAAGGTCATTCATGGTCGCAAGATATTTAGATGAACAAGGCTATAAAGTAAGTAATGTCTCTGGAGGTATTATTACCTATCCTGGAGAAATCACTGTTTAATTAAAGCTGATATGAAAATACCCTATCTGGATGTGCATTTGCATATCATCTAGATAGGGTTTTCTTTCTTAGAAATCATAAATATCATAGAAACTCAATTGAGTGGCCCATATTCAATTAATGATCTTAAAAAGGGCTCAATACTATAAGATTAAGAAAAGATGGTACTTGATCTTGAACAAATGAGTCTTTTTTTGATGAAATTGACACTTGGAAAAGAATAATGATGTGTAAAAATTATGTCGAAAAAAAATTAATCATGAAAACACTAATTGTAAAAAACAAACAGAATGACACTAATCGTGATCTTCTTACTTTATTGAAGAAACAAAAAAACTCACATCCAACAAAACATGAATGTGAGCTTAATCGATTTGAATACTTCGATTATCTAAATGACAATAAGTAAACTGCAGTGTTCGCTAATGCAACTAAAGTAAAGAATGTTGTAGTAAAGAATACAGACGTCCAGATGTTTCCTGTCTTCTCAGAGAATCGTCTCATGATAATACCAGCTACGGAAAGTGTTGGGATAAGCCCAATGAGTAGTATTGAAGAAAGTGTAAATGTTGGGAAAGGAGCTACTGAAGTATTATAGAGGACAAAATATTGATAAACCAAGAAGAAAATAACAGGCCCTACTAATAGGAATACAGAAAGCAAATCACCTTTCCAAGATTTAACACCTTTTGTATTGACGTAGACTGCTATAGCTGCTGCAAAATAATAAATGAAGAATGCAGGAATATAGCGCAATGCAGCGACAAATTGTTGTGAATTGAAAATCTTAATCGCATATGTATAGAATCTGAAGTCTGTCAAGAAAATCCATTCAACGATACCAATTAATAAGAAGAATCCGATGACAAGAACCATTGCTGTCATAAAGCTCATAAGGATTTGCATCCAAGATGCTTTTAGACCATATGGGTTTTCAACGTTCTTGTTAAAGTTGAAAATCGGTGTCGTAGCAAATGTCACAAGAAGGAGCAATCCACCAGCAGCAACTGCCCAATAAACGATCGTGTTAATCGATGGTGCACTCCAATAAAATGATTTGGTAAACAAGGTTGGATTCATTAATAACCAACGATATGCCAATGCAATGAAAATAATGATTGCACTTCCCAATGTGATCTTTTGAGCTAACTTAGTTGTTGTATCATCTTGCTTAATTAAAGCAGCAACCCATCCTAAAATGATAACGACGAATACACCACCTATAATATAGTGCATGGTCTTCGCAAGTAAGGTCAAACCGACTGCTTGACGATCCATGAAAATATTGAGATAGAATGCACCGACGAGTGTTGCTAAGATAGCAATGAGCCATTTGAGTTGATGAAGATGCTTATTGGTTTCACCGACCACAACTTCAGTATTTGTTGATGCTGATTGATAAATCTTTTTAAATATCGGAGCTTTGGTTAATAATACAAACGCTGGAAAAATCATTACAAATAATGCCACTAAAGCGATGAGTGTGAAAACTTCTTTTAGCCACCAAACTTGACCTGAAACTTCAGTATTCACTCCATATGCACTTAATGTGTCTAGATCATTATGTGCATCTAATTGATACTCAAATGATGTGGTAAAGAATTCAATCATATTCGCACCAGTTTCAATTGACCATGTGTTCTGAGGATGAGTTTCATCTGGTGTATAGATTACTCTTTGTCCACCATCTCTATCATACCATTGGTTGGCATCCGCTGACCCTTCATCAGTGCGGCCTAAGAATTCAAGTCCTACAGGGTCTTTGACAAAATCTTTATATCGCAATGAACCGCTTGTTGAAGGAGTGACATTATCAAAGAAAAATTGATCCCAATGAGCAGCTACAACACCTGCAGAGCGAGGTCCAAAATAAGAGGGTACATCAGCAACGCCGATATATCTAAAATCTGCACCTATGGGGAGTGCTGCAGCAATCTTGCGATAGCCATTAGTAGCGAAATCTATTTCGTCGAAAACAACTGCGTAACTGGATGAGAACCCACCCATGGAATGACCACTTACACCGATCATACCGTCACCATTTCCGGCTTTTAAGACATAATCTTGATCATACATGTACTGAACTGCATCATAGACTGCTCTGACATAGAAGTTGAATGCAGCAGGAGTATCCCAAGTCGAGTCTCCATGATCATACATGTCAAACGCTAACACAACAAATCCTCGACGTGATAATTCAATCGCACCAATTTCTTGCATTTCTGCGTTATTCAAATACCCGTGAGTAAGAATAACTGCGGGGGCTGGATTAGAATCATCTACATTAGAAGGCATGTAGAGGTAGCCCGAGAGTTCACCGCGTTCTGTCTCAAAACTAATCTTGTCTACTTTAACAGAGAAGAAAGAGTTTTGAACCAATGATGCAGCAAAACTTGAAACCATAATCACTAATAATAGTGCCACCAACCAGATGACTGGTCTCGAAAATCTTTTAAGCATTTTTTTCTCCCTTTCGTTACCGAATTTCTCACTCCTGCAATCGCTAAAAAAAGAGCACATCCAAAAAAATTGATTTTTGGCTTTGCTCTAAACTCTAAGCGCTTACATTAGATTGATACCGCCATTATAGCACCAGATGGATTGAATGTCAATATAACTCGAGGGAATAAAACGGGTTCATTCAATTGAAATCATCGAGCAAACCTACATTCAATTAGTTTGCTGATATGCAAAAAAATAAAAGAACCTAAAATAGAAATATTTCTATGTAATATGACTCGAAAAATCCATATTTTTCTTAAGATCTTAAAGTATTATACCTAACATATCAAATAAATTTTCATTGATTTGGCTCACATTATTGATAACTAAAGAATATCGCCATTTTAAACTATTATATTGTACAATGTTTCAGATGCGTCGATTTTTGATTTAGAAGTGATTCATAGTATCACAGTTTTGTCTCAATTCATTATTCAAATATATCAAGCATCTTGCTATTTCAATCATTATACGAGGTTTAGATTTTTTATAAGAGAGTGAGGTGCAAAATTTACTAGTGAAAAAATAAAGCAGGTGCATTTGAACCTTGAAGTTTGTGATTAGGATTTTAACTAATGGTATCAGAGAATTGTATTTTTTATAGCAAATCAAAAGACCATTGAACTTCAATGATCTTTCTACAAAAACTAATTATTCAGAAAGTGGTGCCGAAAAGATGATTAGAAGCTTATACATCTATTTTCATCGCTTTGCTTTGTGATATGCATATTTGTATTGATCCATGTGGTAATCTTTAATTTGAGTATATTTTTCTTTATTATCAATATCTACTTTGTTTGATACAGCATCAACTAATATGCTTTGCAAATATTGATACTCTACAAACTGACCTAATGAAGCCATCACAAGGGCATTCCTAAAATACTTAGCGTGATGAGAAATGAGTCTAACATTGAAATCATACCCATATTGCTTTAAAAATAGGTAAGCAAACGCTGCAACTGTTCTTGTGTTCCCTTCTCTAAATAGGTGTACTTTCAAAATATCTGCAATCATTCGAGTAAATAAATGAATGAAGTCTTCTTTCTTCAGTAATATCCACTCAGTTTTAAAGTACTGGTTCTCCTTTGATGGATGGTGTCGCTTTTAAGATGATAGATCCAAGAAAATAAGGTCTTTGATTGTTTGATACATAGGTCATATCTGAATACAATCTTTCCCATTGTTCCTCTTTCCAGACATAGGATCTCTGGAAAAATGGAATCACTAATTTCTCTGTTTTATCAAAAATCTTGGTCATTGTTAAATTATTAGCATCCATAATCGTCTCTCCCTCAATAACTCTTATGTTAAACGTAGTGTTTAAAAACATTGTAACACAATTGATGTCAATTATTTATTTCTTCTTTGATACAGGATACCAGAATTGCTTCCTGTTTATTGTCTTTAAAGACATTCGATTGAGTAATTTAAACTTTAGTATGATAGATTTTTATCAAACAATTCAATAATCGCTTGAATTAATTGTCAATTTGTATATAATAGAGAAAACTTAGAATCCAATAGGCAGAATGCAAGGACGATAGTCATGCAAATAGTCATGCAATAGGCAAAGAAAGAGGTAAAGCAAATGTCAATGGAAAGAAATGTTAGAAGTGCAGGTATTGCTTTTTTAAAGAAAAACTTAATCTATATGAGAGACAACTATCACAAGATCATCAATGAAAAAGAAAAATATATAGATCATCTATTTAAACATCAGGA
>JBFLXS010000069.1 GCA_040755795.1 bacterium
GGTGTTATTTTGTCAAGGAAAAAATAATAAAATCTAAATTTTTTATTACTTTGTTACCCTACTTCTATCTAACACTCTATCAACTCTACCTTTTATTGGTGTTATCTCTTATGTCTGAATTGAAGTCGGTTTCAAATAAAAAGGTTGACAATTAATCGAAAATAGAGTAAAATAAAAAGGAGACAAAAAAATGGAATCAATCATTAATTATCCCTACCTTCCAGTCGTTACTTTAATAATTGCTTTAATCCTTTTCTTGATATTTTCAAGAAATACTGTTGTTCTCATTTCTCTTGTCTTTTTCTCACTCATTATTATTCTGGTTTCTATTGAATTGAATAAAAGAAATCAAACCCGAATTCCTAAAGGAAATATTGCTTATGTCGATAATTCCCATCGGGGATATTATACATTAGACAGCTGGAAACCTCAAGGAATAATGGGATTACACCTTAATTTAATGCGTAATGGTTATCTTTCCTTTATGTTAAAGGATTTTTCCAGAGAAAAGATATTAAATGGAGATATCTTGATTTTTATAGCCCCAACTAAACCATTTAGCCCAAAAGAGATTGAAATTATTAAAGAATATCTTCTCCAGGGAGGCATTGTGATTTTATCCGTTGGGTTTGAGGAAAAGGGTGGTTCTTTAAGGCTGTTGAATAACTTTGGGTTCAAACTCGCCAATGTTCCACTGGGGTATTTCCAGGTAGAGATGGAAGGTATAAATAAGGTGGCAACATTTTATAAGGGTTGGCCAGTCCTCTGTGAGGATAAAAATGCTAAAACGATATGCAGTGCCTACGGCTACCCCCTTATTGTTCAGTTACCTTATGGCAAGGGTAAATTTGTCGTTATCGGTGATTCCTTCTTCTTTACTAATCAGATTCTTGAAGAAAAAGAAGTCCCGCATTTCGAATCTATCTATTTTCTTAAATGGCTTTTGTTCACTTTACCTGGATAATTAAAAAAGGTAACGTTCAGGTGGTAAATTACCACCTGAACGGTTACTTATTTGTAACTATTTACCCAAATGAAGTGCAAGGTAATCGGTAATCAGTAATCAGTAACAACCAATTGATATTTTCCCTTTACCGATAACCTGATTACCGATAACTGATTACCTGAATTTCACTTCAGATGGCTAAAATGTTACACTTATTTTTATCCTTCATTTTGGGCTAATTGAATTGAACTGTAAGGGAAAATGGCTATTTGACAATTATCTGGATATATTTTTTTAAGTTCGGTGATGAGTTTTTGCCAATTATCAAAAAAGAAATAATCACTCCAGAAAACCTTACAAAAATCCAGATAATTAATATAGGGTGAGAAGAAAAAAAGCCTTTTATCGCCGAGGAATCTTTTCTTGCCTGGGAGTCTATATAATTGCATTCCTGGTTCAAATAATGCATGGTAACCTCTACCCAGAGGACAGGCACTTATTAAAATGACTACGCCATTTTGTTTTATTATGGAATCATTAGCCGAGCGATAGAAATCAAAGGCATTTTCTGATTGTAATAATTCTGTATCCTTTGGATAGGCATTGAGGATAACAACATCTGCCTGATGAGGGATATTTGTCATATAAATCTCTCTGGCAAATCTTACTGCCTCGCGATGTGCCTCAACAATATCTCCTGCTACTACCTTTGCTATTTGTCTTTTAGAATTAGGAACAATATTAATCCCAATATCCACGCCAATATTTTTAGCAATCTGTTCTAATTCCGCCCGAAATTTATTCCCTTCAACTACCCCGATACTACCTTTCAATCCCATAAGAACAGCCTTATGACTTCTAACTAACCACTCTATACCTGTTAATCCCGGCGAGACTATCTTCGCCCCACCACTAAACCCGGCAAATGGATGTGGAATGACACTGCCGACGACAATTTTAAATTCTGCCTCCAAAAAGAATCTATTGATTCGGATACCATGGACAGTTGAAAGATTTTCAAATGGATTATGATTATAAATATCAAATCTCTTAACTATTTCCCTGCCTAATTTTTTGATTAAATCATCTCGGAGTAACGGTCTATGTCCGCCTGTGCTAATAATTATTTTTATATCTTTATCATCTATGCCACCTATTTTTAGTTCTTTTAAGATTAGTTGGAGAATATCCTCAAGTGGAGAAGGTCTTGTGATATCCTCAACAGCAATAGCGGCCGTAGTTTTGCCTCTGACTAATTCGCTTATTCTTTTACTACCAATGGGATTATAAAATGCCTTTTCTATTTCATTAATGGGTATTGGAGGTGCATCTACCATATTATATTCCTCAATTTCCCAGTTATCCGGGAATTCAAGGATAAATTGCTCATCTCCATACCAGGCTTTAAAAGGAATAGATATATTTTTCATTCTTACCTCTTATTTTTAACAAAATTTGCAATGGCTGATATTGAGTCAAAGTTTTCTGGCATAAGTTCTTCATCGTCAATTTTAACTGAAAATGTAGATTCAATAAATGTAAGTAGTTTAACCATATTAAATGAATCGATGATGCCTTTTTCTAATAATGAATCATTATTACTTAGTTCAGTCATCGAGTCTTCTAAAAGGTCATCCTCGATAAATTTTCTAATTGCTCCTTCAATCTCCATACAAAGCCTCCTTATTTTTGGTAATTGGTAACTGGTGAATGGTGATTAGTTACCAGCTACCATTTAACCGATTACTTACTTTATAAGTAACTATTCAGCATACCAAGCAAGTAGGAAGGAGGAAGTAGGAAAGTAGGAAAGGGGGAGACATTGCCCCCAGAAGAGGGATACCGTGCACATTCTTTATCCCTTTCCTACTTCCCTACTACCTACTTGCCTACTATTTTCATTGCTCTGTCCTCCGCAGATTAATATTCATCCCCCAAATGACTGACGGATTACAGTTGTCTAAAATCATCTAACTTCTCATTCATTTTCTTTCCCTTTCCTACTTCCCTACTCTCCTACTTTCCTACAAGGTGAAAGTTACCTTTTAAGAACTGATTTAATGTAACCGTTCAGGGCTATACATTAGAAGTGTAAACAAGGAGAAATGGGGAAAAGGGAGAATTGGAGAAATGGCTCAAACTTTTTCTTGCTCCACCCTTCGGACATCAATCCTGGAGTCTGCGAAATTTACCAGTAACCCTATTTCTTTATCCACTGCTACAGGCATTAATAATCCTATCAGTTAACTCTTCTTTTCTCCACTTCTCCATCTTCTCCCTTTCTCCTTATTTTTTATATCCTACCTGAACTCTTACGATTTAATCCTGGTCATTAATTCCAGCCTTAAAAATTCCGTCTGTTTAAATCTTATTGTAAATAAAGCGCCAATATATAATATCCCTCCTACAAGGATAGAGGAAATAAGCATAGGGAATGATTGTATTTGCCAGAGGTTTTTCATCACTAATTCCCATGATTTTACCCCTAATGCCATAATACTAACATAGATTAAAGCAGGGATTTGCGGTGTCAGAATATCCATTAATTTAAACCCACCAATATGCATCAGGAAATTAAATAGGAGAATATAAATGAAAACGCCTGATATACTTACAGCAATAGCCACCCCAACAATACCATAAGAACTCCCTATAAAACAGGCGATAGATAAAAAGATAAAATGAAGCGCCAGTATTCCTGTAAATTTTTTCAAGTCTCCTTTAGCCGTAGCAAATGAGTTACTTAAAAATTCTAAAGAGCGAGGGATACCAGAGAAACATAGAACTTGAAGAGGTAAAATTGTTGGTATCCATTTTTCCCCATAGACTACAGGAATAAATGAAGGAGCAATCAAAAACATCCCTATTAAAATAGGATAGTTATATAGAGAGAGTCCTGTTAATATTTTCTGAAAGGTATTTTTCAAAAGTTCATTATCCTTTTGAATACGGGAAAACGAAGAAAAACTTACCTGCTGAATACCTATGCCAATCAGTCTTTGAGAGGCAATAACCAGGTTACTTCCTCTTTCATAAAAACCTAACGGGACAACGCCCAGCCTTTTGCTAATAATAAAATAGTCTATATTTCTAAGGAAATAAGCAAGTTGAGCCCTCAAAAACATCCATATACCAAAAGAAAACATTTCTTTCATTGCCCAATGTTTATACCTAAATTTTGGAATCCATTTAGTTATTATCATAATGCTAATAATTTCCGTAGCACTTGCGGTTAATCTGCCAAATACAAGACTCCAGATTTCAAAATTAAGAAAGGCCAATAGGACAGTTACTCCGGTTGAAAAAAATATATTTATAAAAGAAATTGCAGAATGTTGAGCATATTTGAGTTCCCTCTGCAACAATGCCAGAGGAGTGCTTGCTAACCCTCTCAAGATAAACTCTATGGAAACAACAGCCAATACCTTTCCTACCAGGTCATTATCGTAGAACTTTCCAATAAAAGGAGAAGTTCCAACCAGAGAAAGGCATAAGATAATCCCCATTCCCAAATTAATCATAAATATTGTAAAAATATGGTCTTGTGTAATTTTTTCTTTTTGAATTAAGGCGACATTAAAACCGAATTCACCCAATCGTTGTGCGAAGTGAACAAAAATCATAGCAATTGCCATAATTCCAAAATCTTGAGGGAATAGAATTCGGGCAACTATTACCCCCCCAACAAATTCAATTATATAATTGCATATTCGAGCAGAAGTTACCCAAAAAATACTTCTTTTAGTTTTTTCTCCGATATCATAAGGCATAAAAAAATCCTTTTTTACTTAAGGTACTTATAAGGTGCTTTAAAAAATTTACAGGTTTTATACACCCATTTTAAATTAAACCAAAATGCCCATAGGGCAAAAGCGCCTAATAACATCAAGTCTCCGAATAAACTACATATCATTATTAAAAAAATCCCTTTATATGGAATATAGCCATGTTCAAAATTAGAAGGTAGAATATAGTGAATTAATCTTTTTATTTTATGATTAGTAGAAACATTAACAATATCTTCCTCACGAACTTTATCCTGTGCATGCAAGCGAATTACCCGTATTATTATATCCTCTAATCTCCGGCTGATGCTTTTACCAAAAAATAAGAATAAGCCTATAATTAAAGCCAATTCATTTTCTATTCGAAAATATATACCTAATGTTACCGCGACTATAACCGCATCATCAAAAATTTCATGACATAAAACATCAACTACTTTCCCGGTGATAGGATTGGCTGTCCCTTTTGCCCTGGCTACTTCTCCATCGACACAATCTAATATTAAGTAAAGATAAATAAAAAATGGAACTCCAATAAAATATCTCCAATCATAGGTCGCTATACCCATCATTAATAATAATGCCGCAAATAGACTAACAATACAGAATAAAAAAGACACCTGATTGGCTGAAATCTTTGTATATAAAAACAACTTAGTGATGTAAATCGAAAAAAATAGACAAAATTTCCATGTAGGGTCTTTCTCTTCTGGTTGAAAGACTCTTAATTCTTTTATGGAAAGATGTTTATTATCTATCGTGCTCATTAATCATACCTCTACAAGATTATACCATATTCAAGTGCCATTTGTCAAAGGGAAAAAAGAGGTAATCTGTAATTCAGACAGTAGACTATAGACATCAGACATCAGACTAAAGCGGGCAGAAATTGCAGAAGAATGAAGGCTTGGGAGACCTACCTATACTTCTGTAGGTAAGGATTAGGAAAAAATTCCACCTGTGCGATTAGACTAATTCATTACAGAGACGCAAAGGAAAAATATAATGTAAAATGTAAAATAGGAAATGAAAAATGTAAAATTTTAGTACTTCTTAGTACTTCACAAGACTCATTACCTTTCAGTTATACATTTTCATTTTACATTAACCGCACAGGTGGAAAAGTTTGAGCCATTTCTCCAATTCTCCCTTTTCCCCATTTCTCCTTGTTTACACTTCTAATGTATAGCCCTGAACGGTTACTCTGTGGCTGAATAATTACCAGAATTTTATGCTCGGGGGTGGGCTTTGTCATAAACAGATTTGAGTCGTTCTTTAGTCAAGTGGGTATAAATCTGGGTTGTAGCCAAACTTGCATGTCCTAATAATTCCTGGACAATCCTTAAATCTGCCCCAGCATCTAAAAGATGCGTGGCAAAGGTATGACGAAAGGTATGTGGACTGACATGTTTTGAAATAGCCATTTTATGGACATATTTATTAACAATGAGTCTTACCCCGCGAGAAGTCAATCGTCCTCCTTTTCCATTCAGGAATAACGCCTCTTGCTCTCGGTTCTTTTTAAGTAATTCTATCCGTTTTCCAAGATACCTTTCTATGCAAGTCAGGGCATAAGAGCCAATTGGAACCAATCTTTCTTTATTCCCTTTCCCTAACACCTTCACCACCCCACTTGTTTCATCTATATCTGATAGGTTCATTCCAACTAATTCACTTACTCTCATTCCGGTTGAATAAAGGGTTTCCATTATTGCCCTGTCTCGTAAAAGCAATGCGGTTGAGTTTTCAGGTAATTCAATTAGTGCTACTATTTCATTCTGATATAAAAAGGTTGGCAAGTTTTGTGTCAACTTTGGGGTAAATATACTTTTAGCGGGATTTGTCTGAATATATCCTTTTCTGCATAAAAATTTAAAATAAGTCCGCAGACTGGCTAATTTTCGCGCCATACTTTTACGAGCATAATTTTCTTTTTGAAGATAGGCAAGGTATTGTCTAATTATTAATCTATCAACACCAGGATTCCCTAATTCTATTTTCCCTTTGGTGAGAGTTTTTATAAACCCATCTATCAGGAATAAATCTGCCTTATAGCCTCGCTGTGTATGATAAGAGGCATCCTTTTCTACCCTTAAATATGACAAAAATTCATCTAAATACTTCATTCTAATATAAATATCGACAGGTTAGATTTATTACTTTATTATTTTTTTCGTGACCTAAAATCTGATTTCGGCAAGGATTCGTCTCGCAATCTCTTTTTTAGGTAGAAGTGGTAATTCCTCAATTCTATCATCTCTGGTAATAATTGTTACCTGGTTTGTGTCTTGACCAAATCCTGTTTTAATATCATTAACCACAATCAGGTCTAAGTTTTTTTCTTTTAATTTCTTTTTTGCATTTAAGATAAGGTTTTCAGATTCAGCGGCAAAACCTATGAGTATTTTATCTTTCTTCTTTTTGCCCAGTTCGGCGAGGATGTCAGGGGTCTTTTTTAATTCCAATGATAGGCTTGAAGTAGTTTTTTTAATCTTTTGTGGGGCAACCTGGACAGGTGAAAAATCGGCAACTGCCGCCGCAGATATGACGACATCAACCTCTGGGAATGCCTTTAATACCTCATCTTGCATTTGTAATGCGGTTTCTACAAAAATAGTTTTTACACCTTGAGGCGGCTCTAATTGAGTTGGGGCACTAATCAATGTTACCTCCGCACCAAATTCTTTAGCCGCCAAAGCCAGGGCGTAACCCATTTTACCTGAAGAGCGATTTCCAATATAGCGAATTGGGTCAATTGGCTCGCGTGTGCCACCAGCAGTAACTAAAATCTTTTTACCCTTCAGTAAAGATGATGAATTTAAAATCGAGTCAATCCCGGTAAGTATTTTATCTACCCGGGCTAATCTGCCTAATCCTTTTTCACCACAGGCTAAAATGCCCTCTTCTGGCTCAATAAACTGGATACCATAAGATTTTAATTTTTTGATATTTACCTGGACCATTGGGTTAAGATACATCTTTTCATTCATCGCCGGGGCAATTAGAATAGGACAATGACAGGCAAGGGCAAAAGTGGTTAAAAAATCATCGGCTATACCGCAGGCTATTTTACCAATAATATTTGCTGTGGCTGGGGCAATTAAGAAAATATCCGCTTTATCTACCAAAGTTATGTGCTCTACCCCAGATGAAGCAGGTATCTCAAAAAGGTCTGTGATGACTTTATTTTTAGATATGGTTTGAAGGGTAAGTGGTGAGATGAATTGTATCGCAGATTTAGTCATTATAACCGTAATATTTGCTCCAAGTTTGACTAACTGACTGGTTATCTCTGCAGATTTATAAGCCGCTATACTTCCTGTTATTCCCAGAATAATATTTTTACCGTTATACATCTTCTATTCCCAATTGCTCTAAAATTTCTTTCCCAATTTTTTTTACCTTATTTTTCTCCGCAATAATGATAGATTTTAATTTTCCGACCGTTACTCCTATATCGTCATTGACGACGCAATAATCATACTTCTCAAGATTTTTTAATTCTTGTTTTGCCAGTGAAAGTCGTTTTTCTATTTCTTCCAGGCTATCTGTCATTCGATTGGATAATCGTGTTTTTAAATCCTCTATGAAAGGTGGGATAATAAATATCAGGACACTGTTATCTCTATATGTTCCCTGAACATTCATTGCCCCTTGAGCATCAATGTCGAGGAGAACATCCATTCCAGAGGCAAGTGATTCATTAAGGAATTTTTTAGGGGTGCCATAATAATCATCATAAATCTTTGCCCATTCGATAAATTCACCCTTTTTAATTTTATCCTCAAATTCATCAACATCAACAAAAATATAATCCGCTCCATTAATTTCATTCTCGCGTGGTTGTCTGGTAGTCATTGATACAGAAAAGACAAGATTAGGTGTAGTTTTGATTAATCTTTTACATATCGTTGTTTTCCCTGCACCCGAAGGGGCAGAGATGACAATAAGTAGATTTTTCCCCATAGAAATATTTTCCTCCTTTTTAACAGTGCATTACTCTACATTTTGAATTTGTTCACGAATCTTTTCTAATTCATTTTTTGCCTGAAGGACAAACTGAATAATTTTTATATCCCCTGTTTTAGAACCAATAGTATTTATCTCGCGATGTAATTCCTGGGCTAAAAACTCTAATTGTCTGCCTATTGGCTTATCTGCGGCTAATGTATCATCAAATTGCTGAATATGGCTTTTTAGTCGGACTAATTCTTCCGTAATATCACACTTATCCGCAAAAATAGCTATCTCTTGATAAAGTCGGGTTTCATCAAAAAACTCTTTATCTATTTTTAGTGTGGCCAGTCTATTTTTTAATTTCTCCTTATATTCTAAAATTACCTGTGGTGTTCTTTTTTCAATTTCTGCCACTAATTCTTTTATGTTGTTAATTCTTAATTTTAATTCAGTCTCTATCTTTTTCCCTTCATTTATTCTTGTTGATAATAATCCTTCTACGGCTTTATTTAATGGTTCCTTCAACCATTCCCATAATTTATCTTTTATTTCCATATCAGAATTTTTACTGATAATATTACTTATTCCAATGATATGGCTTAGTTTAAGGTCATCTTTTAATCGGAATGATTTCCCTGCCTGGCGGAAAGAATCCAAATATGCTTTTACTAAATTATGGTCTATTTGAAATTTATTAAAAGACGATGTCACGCTGTTTTTTGTGTTGATAGGAATATAGAGTTTTCCACGGTTGACTTTTTCCTGAACATATTCTTTAATTTTATTCTCAAGAAAAGTCATAAAAGGAGGCGTTGAAATCTTTATCTCGGAAAATTTATGATTGACCGCCTGGATTTCTACACTAAAATATTCATTACTCCCAGCACCATATCCAGTCATACTTTTGAGCATATTTTACCTCCTTAAATTTGGCAAATGGTAACTGGTAAATGGTAATTAATTACCAATTAACCGATTATTTACTTTTAATTTCATGAAGCCCTATCATAGCATAAATTATAGATTTTTGTCAAGTATGTTTTCTGTTTCCTCTGAAAATTGGGGTTTAGGGATCCTTTTATTCCAGAGTCTCCATTTTTGTGAAGCAGCGGTTCATACCGTTTCTTCATAATTACATCCCTTGCGTGTGCAGGCTAATATTTTCAAACCACTTTTGCTTCTCTTTTCAACAACCATATATCCACATTCAGGGCATTTTGTCTCAACTGGATTGCCCCAGGTAGCAAATTCACACTTAGGATAATTAGAACAGCCATAGAAAAAGCCCTTTTTACTTCTTTTCCTCGTCAATTCTCCGCCACAGCCCGTCGGACACAGTAGCCCCGAACTAACAGATTGAGTAAATTTACATTTGGGATAATTACTACAGGCTAAAAATTTACCATATTTACCTTCTCGTAAAAGCATATTTGCCCCGCATTTTTCACACTTTGTTTCAGTTATGACTGGTGGTTTTTCTTCCTTTTTTTCAAGGGATTTCAGATTTTTACACTTTGGATACCCGGAGCAGGCTAAAAATTTACCATATCTGCCTTCTTTAATTATCATTGGTTTATGGCATTTATCACAAAGTATTTCTGTTTCTTCAACTTGTTTTACCTGTATTTCACCATTTTCTTTTAATTCAATGTTTTTGATATTCCGGCATTCAGGGAATCCAGAGCACGCTAAGAATTTCCCATGTTTACCAATTTTGACAACCATTGGTTTATGACATTTTTCACATAAGATTGAGGTTACTTTTTCCTGCTCTTTTTTCACATTTCTCATTTCTTCCTGTGCCTTACTCAGGGAATTTTTAAAAGGAATGTAGAAATTCTGCAAAACATCAATCCACTTCACCTCCCCCTCTTCAATCTTATCGAGTTTATCTTCTAATTGGGCGGTAAATCCTACATCTAAAATATCCGGAAAACTTTTGATTAATAATTGTGTAACCAATTTACCCAGTTCTGTCAGGAAGAATTTTTTCTCTTCCAGCCGAACATAATTTCTTTCCTGGATAGTGCTGATAATAGCCGCATAAGTGCTTGGTCTGCCAATACCCTTTTCTTCCAGTGCTTTAACTAATGTTGCCTCTGTATATCGCGGCGGGGGTTGAGTCCAATGTTGTTTTGGGATTAATTCTAATAAAATTAATCGTTCTTTTTCTTTAAGTTGTGGTAAAATATCCTCTTTTTCTTCTTCCTCATCTTTTCCTTCGGTATATACAGCCATAAACCCATCGAATTTGACGACTGTGCCGCTGGCGACAAATAAAAATTTATTTTCAACTAAAATCTCAACCCTTGTCCCTTCTAATAAAGCCGATGTCATCTGTGAGGCAATAAATCGGGTCCAGATGAGTTTATATAACCTGTATTGGTCTGGGGTTAAATATTCTTTAATTTCATCTGGTTTTCTAAAAACAGAGGTTGGACGAATCGCCTCATGAGCCTCTTGAGCTGATTTTTTACTTTTGTATTGAGGCGGTTTTGGCGGTAGATATTGTGAGCCAAATTCCTTTTTAATATACTCTCTTGCCTGGGTTTGTGCCTCTGTAGATACTCTTACGGCATCCGTTCGCATATAGGTTATAATTCCAACTGGCGCTTCTTCACCAACATCCAGACCTTCATATAATTGTTGGGCAACGAGCATCGTCTTCTTTGCCTTAAAGTTTAGTTTTCGTGCCGCCTCTTGTTGAAGTGTTGAAGTAATAAAAGGTGGAACGGGATTTTGTTGCTTATCTTTCTTGATAACCTTATCAACAATGAATTCCTTACCTTTTAGTTCTCTTAAAATTTGCTCAGATGTCTCCTTATTCGGAATTTTTATCTTTTTGGCATCTATCTTCTCTAATTTTGCGTTAAATATCTCTTTAGTTTCCTTTTGTAGTTTAGCGGTGATAGACCAGTATTCTTCCGGAACAAATGCCTCGATTTCCTGTTCTCGCTCACAAATAAGTCTAACTGCCACAGATTGCACCCTGCCAGCGCTTAACCCTTTTTGCACATTTTTATTTAATATTGGACTAATAAGATACCCAACCAATCTATCCAGTATTCTTCTCGCCTGCTGGGCATCAACCTTATTGTTATCAATTTTACCAGGATGTTTTAATGCCTCTAAGATAGCGGGTTTAGTAATTTCATTAAAGGTAAGTCGATATGTCTGCCTGGCATTTAATTCGTGGGATAAATGCCACGATATTGCCTCTCCTTCACGGTCAGGGTCAGTGGCTAAATAGATATTGTCCATTTTCAAGGCAAACTCTTTGAGTTCTTTTAGTATTTTTCTTCGGTCAGGGATAACGACATATTTTGGTTTGAAGTTATCTGTAACATCTACGCCAAGTGCATCTCTTGGCAAGTCTTTTATATGTCCCATAGATGAGGCAACCTTAAATTCTGCACCTAAATATTTATTTATAGTTCTTGTTTTTGCCGGCGATTCGACGATAATTAAAGATTTCATCATTGTTGTTGGGAATTATTATATCTTTTCTCTTTACTTTTGTCAACTTTTTTTTAGTGACATCGTGATTCAGACACTGGACATCAGACACAAGACTATAGACTCTATTTATGCAGGAAATTAGTGACATTTGGGAAATCATCCTCAAAACTTCACTCTCTGAATTTTTCCTAATCCTTAGTATAGTTCCGTTTTTCTTTTCTCACCACTCTTTTTCAGATAATAACCATTGCCATAGTGGTAAAAATTTAATTTTTTTACTGTCTATCTTTTCTTCAAATTCATCATCTTCGGTAATAACCAGGCCTTCTTTAAGACCAAATTCATCCATTGCTTTAATGAGTGCCTTGATTTCTCTGTGCTTAGTCTTTTCATCGTAAACATTAGAGCAAACCTGAATAAGCTGTTTTGTCTTTAGTTTTTCTTTCAAAACAAAATCTACTTCTCTGTGAAATTGGTCTTTCCAGTAAAAGATTTCTAACTCTGGTGTTTCTGACATCTTTTCTTTCAATTTCAAGAAGGTTATATTCTCTAATAATCTGCCTGAATTTTCGCTCGTCCTGAAACCTATTGTATTTGCCAATCCTGTATCTATCGAGTAGACCTTTTTGGGGCTTTTATCCTGTTCCTTTACCTTAAAAGAAAACCTCTTCAGAAAAAATAAAATATAGGCATCTTCAAAATAAGTAGAGAATTTTTCTATTGTATCAGCAGAGAGATTTAAATATTTTTCAATAGAGTTAAAGGTTATCAAATTTGATATGTTGGTCAGGTAATATTTGGCTAAACTTTTTATGGCTTCCTTTCTTCTTATATTAAATCTCTTTATCAAATCTTTATTTAACACATCCTCATAATACCTCAGTAATATATCCTTTTTTTGTTGGTGTAAAACAACTTCCGGGAATGAGCCAAACTCAATATAATTTCTTAACAAACTTTTTATTTCGTTCTGTTTGTTTATCGTATCAAGTTTATCTTTTAACTCTATATTGTTAAAAAGTAAATGTTCTTTAAAGGAAAGTGGATATACAGTCACATCAAGGTGCATTCCGGTTAATAAACTGGAAAGTTCACGACTTAATAATTTTGCATTTGAACCCGAAAGAACAATTTTAGCTTTTTGTAATTCCCGTGCGGTTCTAACCCATTTTTCCCATCCAGTAACCTCCTGAACCTCATCAAGAAAGATATAAGGTTTCCCTTTTGGGTTCAGAAACTCTAAATATGTTTCATAAATCCTTTGCAAGATTTCTACATCCAATTGAGTAAATCTGGGGTCTTCAAAATTTATGATGAGAATTTCATTCTTATTGACCCCACTACTGATCAATCTTTTAGCCACCTGTCTCATAATGAATGATTTGCCACTTCTTCTTGCACCGGTTATGACCGTAATAAGCCCGGTATTTAAGAATTCCATTAACTTATTTATATATGAATCTCTGTTAATGCCAGTTTCTATATCCTTTTCCCAGAAATTCCAATCAGAAAGGATTCGGACAATCTCATTTTTGTTCATTAGTTCCACCTTTATTAGGTAAAATTTACAAATTTTACCTAATAAGTATACAAAAATTTGGTAAAGATGTCAATTAAAACTTTTCGACCTGTGCGATTAAGATAAACCACGAAGGGCACGAAGACCACGAAGAAAAAATATTGGTAACTATTCAGTAATTATTCAGCCACAGATTAACACGGATAAATAGCAGATATAGCACTTATTAGTCAAAATTTGACATATAGTAGTTATTAACGAAAATTTCTCGTAACTATTCAGCATACCAAGCAAGTAGGAAGTAGGAAAGTAGGAAGTAGGAAGAGGGGAAAATACTTCATACTATTTTACTCTTAATTGATTTGATTAAACCTATAACTCGATATTCAAGTTTTTTTAAGATTAAGTGGTTTATCCTTTTTTAACCGCAAAGAACGCAAAGAAATTAACCGCAAAGAACGCAAAGATTATAGTGCTCTGTTAAGATTGAAGTTGCATGTTACT
>JBFLXS010000070.1 GCA_040755795.1 bacterium
AGAAATTGATTGTGGAAAACAACAAATTTCCATAAATTTCTATTAGTTTCTACTAATTTCAATTTTTTTAATAATATCTCCCTATCTCCTTAATCTCCACATCTCCTTTTGTTACACCACCTGAACGGTTACCTTTATTTTTTATTAAAGAAAACTGGTGATTATGCCGATATATATATTATGCGAGAAAAGGGGTTTATTTTTATTTGTGGCGTAATCTTTTATCTTTGCGTTATCTTAAATTATCCTATCCTGGACATATTAATTAATCCGGCTAAAGCGGCCAATGACAGAACCATTGACTTAAAATGTGACGACTTATTCCTTACTTCTGCTATCAGAACTCATCAGTGGAAAATAACTCCCCTAAAGAATCAATCTGAAAAATCAAAGTCTGTAAAGTCTCCTCAAAAGACTAATCCTACCCTTCCCCAGAAGAAAAAACCTTTCATAACTCATATTGTTAAACCAGGGGATACCTTATGCAAGATTTCAAATAAATATAATGTTTCTTCGGGAACTATTTGTAAATTAAATAATTTAAAAACAAATAGCATACTTTCTATTGGGATGGAACTAAAGATAGAGAATAGAAGTTAGAAAGATATTTATAAACCTTTGATTACTGCCTTTCGCATTATTTCAACTGGTGCTTTTTTACCTGTCCACAACTCAAATGCGAGTGCTCCTTGATGAACTAACATTCCGAGCCCATTTTGTGTTTTGCATCCTTTTTCGCGAGCTACTTTAAGAAGCGGGGTTTGAACTGGTTTGTAGATGATGTCATAAACTAGCTGCTTGGAAGAAAGCCAATCTGGATTAATTAATACGGGGTCATTTCCCGAGATCCCACAGGGTGTCGCATTGATGAGTATATCGCTATCTTTAATATTATCTTCAAATTCTTTATCTTCTAATCTCACGGTCTCAATACATAATTTGGGAAAATGATGTTTAGTTTGTGTGGTGAGTGTTTCTGCCTTAACCACATCTTTATCCATAAAAGTTATTCTTTTGATGCCTGATTTAGCCAATGAGAATCCGATTGCCCGTGCCGCTCCGCCAGCACCTAAGATAAAAACCTTCTTATCCGCAGGGTCAACATTCATCTCTTCGATAAGTGAGGCAACAAATCCCTTCCCATCCGTATTATCTCCAATTAGTTTTCCGTCATCCACACAAATAGTATTTACTGCTCCAATTAAACCTGCCTCATAGGAAAACTCGTCTAAATACTTCATTACCATTTCTTTGTAAGGTATGGTTACATTTGCTCCAGGAATATTTAAGCCTAACAAACCATTAATGGCTAAATTCAGGTTTTCTGGTTTGACTTTAAATGGTAGATAGACAAAGTTCAGGTTTAATTCTTTAAATGCGGCATTATGCATCACGGGGGATAAGGTATAATCTATGGGATAACCAATTAATCCAACTATCTTTGTTAAGGCGTTGATATTCATTTTTATTTTTCGGCTCCGGGGTATAAATTGGGAAATATCAATTAACAGACAAATCAGTGGTAACTTATTTCCTTCTTAACCTTTTCTCCTTGTAACTATTCACCACGAAGAGCACGAAGGGCAGGGAGATGTTACGCTCTATGCTCTTTACTTTATCACCCCAATCTTACCTTTCTTAATAGAGCCAGGTTCATCCTTTAAAAAATAGATATAAATACCTGAGGCAACATATTCGTTATCTTTATTCTTTAAATTCCATTTAATCTGGCTATCATTGATGTTATCTTTTTGTTTCTCAATGACTAATTCACCGGCTATGTTATATATTCTTAAGGTAACCTGTTTATCCGTGGTAATCTGAGTAAAGGTTACCTCTTGCCCTTTATAAGCAGGATTGGGATAGACCAGGGCAGCCTGTAAATTATTAAATACCGCTGGCACTTTGATAATTACTTCATCTGGTAATATTTCAGGTTGCTGGTCAACAGGTTGTTCCTGACCAATTCTCTCGATAAACATTGTTTCGCGGTTTTCTTCATCATCAAACTCAAAATTAACTTTAGAATAAGCACCGCAAGAGATTACCTTAAATGGGACAATAGCTAATATCCCCTTCTCTTCTTGCTCTGGTTCCCAAACTGCTACTGCATAATCAATCTTACCAACTAAATTATCTACTTCATTCTTTAGTTCAACAGGTGTATAATTTAATGAACCTTGTGGAAAATCCCCTGGTTGAATCTGGATACCATCTTTGCTGTTATCCGCATCTATTACTTGTAATACCTTTGGATTAAAAGCAAGATGGATTTCACCACCAAGATAGTCTTTTGCATCGCGAACATATATTTTAAGATAGATAATATTCCCAACACGCAGTTCATCAATATCTACTCCTTCAAGTGTCTCAAGGTCAAAAGATAACTCTATTTTACCAGAGGTCTTTTTAGCCTTTGTGGACATCGCAATTAATTCTTTAACCCTACCTTTTTGTTGTTCACCAAAATTATTTCTAATAACAATAAAATCGTATGCATCTACTTTACTATCATGATTAAAATCTGCCTCTTTATATTCATTCCAATTTGTATGAGTTTTAGTTGCCTTCTCTCGCCATGCATCTGCAAATAACGGCCAATCTCCAATATTTACCTGACCATCATTATTTACATCTCCTGCTAATAGCGTAATAGTACCAATGTAAGTAGTATCTTCAAATTGTGTTGGACTAATACAAATATTGGTCTTAGTTGATGGAGATGCTCCCCAGGTATCAAAGTTAAGGGTGTAGGTGCCTACTGGTATATTCTCAAATATGAAGTAAGAGTCATCATTAGTAGTTGTAGTTGTGCTAAGTTCAACAATCCTTACTTCAATATCTGAGCATGTACCTAATGTAACTGTTCCTAACTTCAACAAACAAAAACCAGCTATATTACCAAATCGCCTTAATGAATGGGCAGTAAAGATACAGGGAGAGCCTGATAGCCCAGTTGATATTGCATGTATGGTATATGTTCCTGGAGGTTCTGTACCTAAGGTAAGGAAAGATGAAACTGTTCCTTGAACATTGGTTGTGGTTTTAGTTGGAGAGATAGAATAACCTGTTGCACCAGAAGGGGTAGAGATAATTTCCCACTTTACCTCTACATTCTGGCAAGGGTTTTCATATTTATCCACTACCTTAACTATAAATGGGTCTTTTAAGGTAAAGGTACAGGTATTAACCTGACCATTTCCTGATACATAAACTAAAGTTGTTGGAGTGCCAGGTAGGATAATCACTGATGTAGTTCCAATAAATCCAAGATATTCCCCTTGAATTGTATAGGTACTCATATATTTTGCAAGGAAGGTATTAAGTGTAAATGAGCCACCTCCATTTGAAGTAAAGGTAGTAGAGCCAGTAACATCAAGTGCTAATCCACTACCACACTCTCCAATACATTGATATTCAACATCCTCATCTGCCTTTATTATTTTATCCTGAGGTTTAATTTTAATCTTACTAATTACATAATATATCGCATCTTCTTTAGTAAACGGGATTTCCACCGGGGTGTCTATATCAATTTTAAGTAATATTGTTTTGCGGTCTTGAGTTGTATCAATTCTTACACTTGATGTCCCACCTGCAATCGCTTTAAAATGTAGGAAGCAGAGTATTCCTGAGCCAGTAGCAGAGCCAGAGAATAATCCAAAGGAATAATCTATCTTACCAGCAGTAATTTTACTTACTGCACTACAATTGGGTGGAAATGTCCCGGTACCTATTCTTGTTACTTCCAGTATATTTGAGTCATAGCTAATATACAAATCACCTGCTGCTAATTCACTTACATTCTCTATCTCCACCTGGCAGGTAAATGTTGAATTAACCCCAATATTCTGTATGGCAGGGGTAATCTTCAAGAGAGTGGTTGGGAGGATATAAAAGGTTGTCTGAGCATAAATATCGGTCATCAAACCATAAGCCGTAATAGTTGTCGTTCCAATTGGCTGGCTATCGACGGTAAATGTTACCTCAAATCCACCGAAGGCATTAGTAGTAGCTGAAGTAATAGTAGGAGTAGTCCCAAACTCAATCCTGATTAATTCAGTTGCCTCAAAACCATTACCAGATACTCTCACCATACTTCCTATTTGCCCGGCTGTAGGTGAAAGGATAATCTTTGGCACAATCGTAAATAAGGCATATACTCTTGAGCTAGTGATAAGTCCTAAAGCCACAATCGAGGTAATGCCATAAGGCTGAGAATTGATAGTAAAGAGAGCAGAAAAACTACCATAGGCAGTAGAAGTAACATTACAGATAGCCATCGTCGTCCCAAAGTCTATTCGTATCTCTTCCATTTGTCCAAAGCCGTTACCTGCCATAGTCACACAACTACCCACCGTGCCTTGATAAGGGGTTAGCAAGATAATATTGGGCAGGATAAAGAAGGAATCACTATCTTCTGCTTGAGTATTAACGCCTACCGCTCGAATTGTCGTTGTGCCATAAGGCTGGGTATTAATGGTAAAGTAAGTAGTAAAACTACCCTGGGCATAAGTAGATACACTTTGAATAGTTGGTGTCATACCGAATCTTATACAAATTAGCTCCCATTGACCAAAACCATTACCCCTTATGGTTACAAAACTACCCACGGTCCCCCGGCTGGGTGAGACAAGTATAATGTTAGGTAGGATAGTAAAAGTAGCATACGCTCTGGCATTAGAATTCACTCCAGTAACCACAATAGTAGTAATTCCATAAGGTTGGGTATCAATGGTAAAAATAGTAGTAAAGTTACCTTCAGCATAAGTAGAGGTTAACTGAATTGTGCGTGTTGTGCCAAAATCAATGCAGACTAATTCTGTGGCTCTGTAACCATTACCCGCAACAGTAACAAAAGAGCCTATTGTCCCGCTACTTGGTGTAACAAAGATGATGTTAGGCTGGATAAAGAAGGTAGCAGCCGCACATCCACCAGAGTCATTTCCACAAGCACAGATAGTTGTTGTGCCATAAGGCTGGGTATCTACGGTAAAGGTAGTGGTAAAAGTGCCGCAAGTGCTGGCAATACCCTGAGTAACATTTGGAGTAGTGTCAAAGGAGATGCTAACACCTTCCACTTTTGCAAAGCCATCACCACTAATTGTCACCATAGTCCCTACAGTCCCACTTGAAGGCACAACCATAGATATGCGTGGTAGGAGACAAAATACTGTTTCTGCAGTTTTACTCGAATTCAATCCTGTAGCCCTAATAGTAGTGGTCCCATAAGGCTGAGTATCAATTGTAAATGTGGTAGTAAAGCTGCCTGTTAAAACAGTAGAAACAGTAGTAATAGTAAGTGATGTGCCAAAATCCATTTGGATCAGTTCGGTTGAGTAAAACCCAACACCTGAAATTGTAACTATAGTACTTACCACTCCAGCAGTAGGTAAGATATTAATGTAAGCAATGGTAGGACTGCCTTGATACTCATAAGCTCCCATATCTACGGTGCCATTTACTATCCTTGGATTCCCATCTAAATCAGTTGAAGAAATAGCAAGTACTGTGTTTGAACCTCTGTCAATGCAAGAGGAGATAGATAGAAAATGGTAGTCGCCTTCGTTAATGAATTTGGGGTCAGCAGAAATGTTGCCATTGATTTCTGTCTGATAATTTTCAGGGCTATTATTGATTCCCTTGTAATTTTCTGGGCTATTATTCCAAAGATTGCTATATGTAATGGTTGGACATGATGCATTACAGTAGATTCCACCACCCTCTCTAGATGCTATATTGTTAGTGATTATGCAGTTGGTAATGGTTGGAGATGACACAAAGCAGGAAATTCCACCACTATCGAGTGCCGTATTATTAGTGATTATGCAATTAGTGAGTATTATGTGGGCACCATCACAGGAAATTCCACCACCATCCCCGTAACCTATATTACTGGTGATTATGCAGTTAGTGATAGTTGGGCAGGAATGATAGCAGTATATGCCACCACCATTCTGAGCAGCGTTGTTGGTAATTATACAGTTTGTAATAGTTGGGGAACATTCATTCCAGCATAAGATTCCACCACCACAGCCATCAGGATGATTACCTCCAGTCCAAGGATTTTTTGCATTCCTGATAGTAAAACCATTAATTACATCACTGCTATTTTGTCCACTATTACCAAAATTAAATCCCCTTCCACTATTTTGGCAGTCAATGATACAATTCTCTGGGCCATTCTGAGATTTTACAGTAATATGCTTATTACTCCAAGACAAGTTTTTATTCTCTGTCCCAGTATATATTCCACCTGCTATAGTGACGGTACCTTCATTAGGACAAGCATTTATTCCTTCTTGGATAGTGGTATAACTTCCAATAAAATTTCCTGAGTTATCATATACTGTAACTGAGCCTATTGCTTCTACTCTCGCCGCACCATTTACCGTTCCTAAAAACAATAAACATCCGCATAAAATCTTCTTTCCCATTTCGTTATCCTCCATCTTTTTTAATAATTTTGTTTAATTCATCTAACATCTCTTTAGCATAAAGATTGTTGGAGTCAAGTTTTATTACCTCCCTAAATTCTAACGCTGATTCTTTAAATTGCCCTCTTTTATAATAAAGGCCTGCTAAGTTCTGATGCGTTTTAAAATCATCTGGAATAATCTCAAGAATTTTTTTACATTCATTGATAGCTCTGTCTATTCTCTCTATTTTAATATATAGTCTACATAGAATGTTGTGTATACAAATAATCTCCTCTTTATGAATGGTCATATCTTTTGAATATATTTTCATAATAATTTTATATTCTTTAATAGCATTAAAGATCTTTCCTTGAATTTCAAATATACTTCCAAGGAGTATATGAGCATTAACATAATAAGGGTTTATTTTTAAAATTTCCTTTACTTTTTTAATAGCTTTATTGTATTCACCTTTCTCTTTATAAATAACTGCAAGGGTGCAATGAGCATCTATAAAATCAGGTTTTACCTCTATCGCCTTTTCAGCTTCAATAATAGCTTTATCATACTTTCCTATATCTAAATACTTACAACTCCTATTATTATAAGAAGCTGCATAATTCTCCATCATCAATAGAGCTTTGGAATCTCTAAAAATTCTATTATTATCTCTATATGTAAGCTTCACTCCATTATTTTCAAGCAATCTACAAATTGCTTTCTTAGTTATATTCTTCTCTAAAATTCTAGCAAAGCTACCTTCGGGAATTAATAGATAATTATTCATTACAATAGATTCCCCTTGATTTACATAAATTGAGTAATTTTTAATATTATGATTTACAATATTATTAAATCTCTTTATAACATTAGAAACTTGATGATTCTGAGTTATGGAAGATGAAACTACATGAGGATATTTCTCTTTAAGAATTTGAATAAAGTAATCGTTTTCTAAATCAGCAATAGGAATAATCACCAGATTAGATGCTACTTTTTCAGCCCAATGAAGATACCATATAAGAAAACTATCCTCATCATATTTAGGAAAAATAATTGCATTTCCTTGCAAAGGCTTAAGTATGTTTATACCATAATCATAAGCATAATAGTATAACCTTTTATTATTATAGTAATAATGTTTATCTAAAGAGATAATTGGTATAAATAGAAATATGGTTAAAAATATATACAGGGATATCTTTGATTTTTCTATTTTTCTTGTTATTCCTAAAACTACTTTTGTTATCTCTATAATACTATATCCACTTAGTATAGAAAATATTATAAAACAAGGAATATAATAATCTTGAATATTTCCAATAGTGTATCTTATAGAATTAAAGATATTAGTTAATATAATTAAAAACAAAAAGATAGAAAAAATAATTCTTTTATTCTTAAAGAGTATGAATAATCCTATTATACCTAACCCAAAGAGGAAAAATTCAGGAATAAAAAAGCTATTGATATGCTCATATATTCGAGAAAAATCTATATTTGAAACTAAATAATGGTTTCTATACCACTTAGCAGTTATATGTTCTATAAACCTTCCTAAAGTTTCAGGATCACCCCAATTAACTGGTGGATGAGCACTTGCTCGAATTGGTAGATATAGGTATAAGAATAATGGCAAGATGAATAAACAAAGCATCTTTAAAAGTAGAGGGGAGAGAGTAGAGACTAGAGAGTAGAATGATTGTTTTTGTTGCATCCATTTTTTCCAGTACACTGCTACAATAAAAAATATACTTGCTGGAACTAAATAAATTGTTTGTATGTGATGGGTGAAGGATAAACCGAGGGTGAAAGCGAAGAGATAGAGATAGCTTTGAGCCTTGAGCCTTGAGCTTTGAGCTTTTTGCTCCAGGCTCTTTGCTCCGTGCTCCAAGCTCATCGCTTCTGCCCACTTTAGCAGGATGAAGATTAGCAGCGTGGCAAACAAAGCATTCAGTGTGTATTTTTCAGCTATTACTGCCTGCTCCCAGAAGGTAGTGGCAAAGGCAAGCATGAGTGCTGATACCGCAGCAGGGACGAGGGACGAGATGCGAGATAAAAGTAAGCATTGAGCCTGGAGCTTGGAGCCTGGAGTTTTTTGCTCCATGCTCTTTGCTCCGTGCTCCGTGCTCATATTCTTACTTCCTACTTTTAAAATGATAAAGTACACCATCATACACGCCAGAGAAGCACTCAACGCCGAAGCTAAATTCATCCGATAGGCAATGTTACCTATCGGCAGAATAGTCATCCAAAGTTTACCAAGCAGACAGTAAAGAGGATAACCAGTTGGATGAGGGATACCAAGTACAAAAGCAGCAGTTACCATATCCCCAGAGTCATGAAACCCAATCGTAGGAATCAAGGTGTGTAGATACACTGCCCAGCAGATGAAAAATACCAATATCCCACCTGCATAATCTATTGGAGTAAATGCCCTTGGAACAATTGGCTCATCCTTCGGTATCAGAAACTTTGGAAATTTAAAAACAAATCTCCACTGTTTTCTCTTTTTCTGCCTACTGCTTTCTATCTTTTGTTTACCTTTTCCACTAATTGCCCTTTTCATTTTGGTATTTAAAATTTGGAATTTAGAATTTGTTTAGAATACGAAGTATGTTGCAAAGTAAAATTTAGTATTTAGAATTTAGAGTTTTCCTTTCTGTCTTCTGTTGTCTATCTTTTTTACTCATCTTACCATAATTATAACCTTCTTCCTCTATCTTGTCAACTAAAAACTATATTAAATTATCAAAGAACAATCAATTATATAGTTTACTTCTTGTTCACTTATTATAAGTATACCATAAACTTAAGAATTTGTCAAGATAAAATCGCTCAATATTTTTTGTGCATTATACAAAAAATTGTGCAGTCTTTCTAAGTTTAACCTATTAAACTTTATATACCTAAATTTGTGGGAAAATTAAGTAATTTCCATTCTCACCAATTCCACCTTCAATATAGTTATTTTTAATAGTAAAGTTTGAACAATTTATTAAAACGATTCTACCAAGATTGGTTGAACCAGAACCTGTAAGTGTCAAAGTTCGATTTTCAACTGTAGTTGGTAGAGTAATTCCATAGTAATAATGGATAGGTTCACCATTGTAAGTATTATTAGAATCAATGATATTATTATAACTATTGGAATCAATATAGATACCATAACCATTCCCATGACTACCATTTGGCCCCCCTCCTTTACCACCACTATTATTGGAAATAGTGTTACTTGTAATAGTATTGTGAGTCGATGAGAATAAATGTATTCCTCCACCAGTACCTCCTGTTCCTCCTGGACTTTTAAAACCACCTGATCCTCCATCTCCTCCTCTATTATTAGAGACGGTATTACCTGTAATAGTATTATTAGTGGATGATGATAAATACATCCCTCCACCTTTACCCCCAACCCCTCCTAAATTCTCGCTACCACTACCTCCTCCTTGTCCTCCTTTATTATCAGATATTGTATTATTTGTAATAGTATTATTAGTCGATTGTTGCCAATATATTCCTACACCAATACCACCTGCACCACCTGCACCGTGGTCACCGCCCGGTCCTCCTTGACCACCTTGATTATAGGAAATAGTGTTAGTTGATATGGTAACATTTGTTGATGAGATTAAATATATTCCTACACCAATACCGCCTGCACCACCTGCACCCAAACCATTACCACTACCACCACCACCACCACTATTATTAGAGATGGTATTACCTGTAATAATATTAGTATTTGATGATAAATATATCCCTGCACCAATACCTCCTCCACCTGCTGAAGAGAATAGAAATCCCTCTCTCCCTCCTTGCCCACCATTATTATTAGAGATGGTGTTATCTGTAATAGTATTATTAGTGGATGATTCTAAGTAAATCCCTACACCAGTACCTCCGCGGCCACCTGCCGCGCGATCAGCACCTTGACCGCCTTCTCCACCATTATTATTGGAGATGATATTATCTATGATAGTAGTATTAGTCGAAGATAATAAGTATATTCCTGCACCTATACCTCCTCCACCACCTGAGATTCCATAATCAGCTGGTCCACCTTGCCCCCCTTGATTATTTGAAATAATATTTCCGGCAAGAGTATTATTGGTGGATGAAAAGAGACAAATTCCTGCTCCTATTTCACCATCTGCACATATAGAACCGTCATCACCTTTATTATTTCTAATTGTATTATGAGTAATAGTAATTTTGAAAACATTTTCTAAATAAATCGCTTGTTTACCATATTCTATAAGAGAATAACTAATTGTTCCTTTACTCTGGACACCACTAAATTTAATACTATTCCAATTACCTGGAGTAGGTGTACCTGCATTAGATGTAAAAGTAATCGTTCCATCAAGTGTGCCAATAGCTGATAATGTTCCATTAAACCACCAACGAAGTATTAGTAGCAAATCTCACTTCTACCTTGGGCTCAATGACAAGTGTTTCCCCAGAAAGGACAGTAACAGTACCTGTCACTACATAAGGGCTATTACTTAAACTCCATATACCACTTTGATTACCATTTACTTCCACTGCTTCTCCTATTTCTATGTTAAAGAAACTTCCTATTATTAATAAATAAACTACCACTTTTATCTTTTTCCACATTTTTTATTTACCTCCTGTTTAAAATTTATTTGATATTATCTGTAACATTTTGTTAGCATCGGAATTATGTGGGTCAAGTTTTAAGACATTATTAAATATCTGCCTTGCTTTATGAAATAATCCTTTTTTATAATAAAGTAAACCTAAGTTGTTATAAACTTTGATATTTTTAGGATCAATCTTTATAATTTTTTGTGCTATAATGATAGTTTTATCGATCATTTCCTTATGATGATAAATTCTAGCTAACCTATTATACATTTCTATATCCTCATATTTAGGATTTAATTCTACAATTAATTCAAATATACTCATACATTTCTCTAATTCTTTTTTCTCATAATGGAAATTTCCAAGTTCATGAAGATATTTGATAGTAAGATTTAAGTCAATTGCTGAGGAGGATTTAAAGATTTCTGTTGCCTTACTCCATTTACCTAATAAAGAATAAACTACGCCTACTACATAAATTTTTTCCCATCTTTTAGTTTTTTTTTCTAATGCTTTTTCATATCTTAAAAGGATATTTTCATTCCAATTTTCTTTTTTACAAAATAAATAA
This sequence comes from bacterium, assembly GCA_040755795.1. NCBI lineage: Bacteria > bacterium. The sequence continues at coordinate 11,605 of JBFLXS010000070.1, forward strand.
AATCCATCTCCATAAAATAGGAGTTGATAATTAACATCATTTAAAAGTGCTGATAAATTATTTTTATAAGTTTCCCAAAAACTTCCTGTCCTTATAAAATTAGTTGAAACATCTAAAAAAAAGTATTCAATTTCTGGACTACAAGAAGGGTATTGATATACATTTTCTCGATTACATAACTCTGGAGCTAAACTATCCTGAACTGACAAACTAGCTTTATCCGAAATAATCTTTTTAATCTCGAAGTATAACCTGCGGTGAATAGAAGTAGAATAATCTTTGGGAGATAATGATAAAGAGAGAAATCTCTTATAATTATTAAATTCCCATCCTTCCCATGTTGTTAATTTTAAAAATGGAGGATGAGAAAAAAAATAACTTCCTATAACAGAAGTAGATAGGATAAAACTTGCACCTATAAAAGTAATTCTTTTTTCTCCTAATAGTGATATAATATTTTTTTTATTATCTTTTGCTTTAATTTGTCTTTTGGATGTTGAATAAGATGTTTTTTCCCCTATTCCAATAATTATATTCCTTAATCCATATATTCCAGCAATTATAAGGAAGGGAATAATAGAAGCAGAATATTGCCATTGAAGTGCCTGTTGTAATTCAAATGTAGATAGGAAATGAAGAAGTATTAAAGGAAAAGCTAAACATAAAACCTTTGGTGCAAATAAAGGTAAAAGCCCAAGAGGTACTAACAATAAGCATAAAGTTACTATTTGAATATTTCCAAAGGCATTTTTTAAAGTTAATAATGGATGCTTAAGATAATATTGAATTATTTGGAGAAATCCTCCACCACCTTCGGTAACATATCTTTGGATATGAGAATATTCTTCCCCTCCTCTAAAAAATGGTATAAGAACCCTTATTGCTAAAAGAGCCCAGATTATAGATATAACTATAGTAATTAACCCCAATTTTTTTTCTCTCATTACTAAAAATGCATATAACCCTATCATAAAAATAGCGATACTTATCTCTTCTTTTACAGATAATGATAATATCATAAAAAGATAATATAATTTATAATTTCTTCTTTGTAGAAAATAAAAACAAAATAAAAGAAATGGGATAACAAAACATACCTCATGAAATTCAAATAGATTAACCCTCCCAGTAAATGGATAAAATAGATAGGCAACTACAAAACATAAACCTGCAAATCTATCTTTTAATACACTTATAGCAATTAAGTATACAGGTATAGCACCAAATGAAATAAGCACTGTTTGGATAAACAACAATGTTTTCGGGTCTGGATAAACCCAGTAAAAAGGAACAAGTAATAATAAGATAGGAGACATGTGCTCTCCTAAAAAATTAATACCTTTACCAAAAACTTGGAAGTATAATATTTTGCCATTAATAGTATTCCACATCACATGAGTAAACATCCCTAAATCACATAATCCATATAAAAATTTATCGTAATCGTTCAGGTGGTGTAACAAAAGGAGATGTGGAGACTAAGGAGATAGGGAGATATTATTAAAAAAATTGAAATTAGTAGAAACTAATAGAAATTTATGGAAATTTGTTGTTTCCTACGATCAATTTCTACTTATTTCTATAAATTTCAATCTATTTCTATTATCTTATCTCCATATCACTCTTATCTCCTTATCCCCTTTCTTACACTTTTGATATATAGCCTGAACGGTTACAATTTATCTAATTTAGTAAAACTTATAAGTGTAAAAATGGCTATATAAGATATTATAAGAAGAATAAGTACTATTTGAAAAAATGGAGAAGGAATAGATATTTTAAAATTAGGGAAAAGAAACAACTTAACAGGTAGAATACTTCCTACTATAAGAACAAAAATAAAAGCTTGGTAGAGAGTAAAGTTGGGTAATTGAGGGAAAAAAGTTTGTAAGAAGGTAGCTGGAATTAAAACTAAACATGGAAGGTAACTTAACCCATCTCTTATCAACACATCTTTTAAATTATCTTTAGTAACCTTATTAATAAAAAATGAGATGATAACCCAGATTATAATAAAATAAATTCCAGAGGTCATTAAAAATCTTAAGAGTGACTGAGTATGAATTTCTTTAAGAGAAAAGAGGGATAAAAAAGAATATATATTTCCAGGATAAGAAAGATTCCATATAAATAATCCTACTGAAAAAGATGATATAAGAACTATTAACAAACTAATAAATATTTTGATGTTATCTGATAGATAAGAAACTGATTTTTTCTTTTTTGACATTAATCTATTTTCTCCTCAAATTTGAATTCATACTTTCAAATTATTTAGTAACTATTCACCACGGAGAGCACGAAGGGCAGGGAGATGTTAGAGAATAAATCTCTTTATGCCTTCTTTCAATCTTTCCACATTGAAATTTATCAATAGACCAACCTTAAATAGTAGTCAGTAGTTAGTAGTTAGTAGTCAGTAGTCAGTAATTACTGTCCACTCTTCACCTCTTCCCTACTGACTACTCTCTACTCTCTACTATTTTAGGTAATGACTCTATTCGATAATTCATCAAATTTCACTTCGTGCT
>JBFLXS010000071.1 GCA_040755795.1 bacterium
GGTTTTCGAGACAATGGCAAGAAGGGGATATTGTGTGCTTTTAAGGGAAGGGATGGTTTTACTTTCCTCTCGCTACTACAAAAAATAAATAATTACAACAACTTACATACATTTTCAGGGGAAACCGGGCATGAACCGTTGGTTCACAAATGAGGATGAAAATAGTGGTAGGAGATAGAAGGTAGGAGATAAGGAGATAGGCAACAGGAGTGATATTTTCTTTACTTTCTACTCTCTGCGTCCTGTGCAGTGAAAAAACTATATTTTGTAGCTATAAATAAAAAAGGATTCTGTTTAAATGGGTGATGAAAAGGTTAAAAAACTAAATCATAAAAAATCATTTGATTATTTAAATAAAAGAGAAAAGAAAATTATAAGGGCATTTGTGAAAGAATTAAGAGAAAAATTTGGAGAGAATATTCTCTCTATTCGACTATTTGGGTCAAAGGTAAGGGGTGATTTTGCCAAAGACTCTGATATAGATGTTCTGTTAGTCTTTCAGGTAAAATCAGTAAAAGTAAGAGATAAAGTATATGATATTTTATTTGGTATAGATCCTGACTACGAGTTGAAGATTTCTCCAGGAATTATGTCACTTTATGAATATCAAAAGAATGAAGAACTACACTCGCCCTTTATTGAAAATGTAGAAAAAGAGGGGATAAAATTATGAATGAAGCACTCTGCGAATACAGGATACAAAATGCTAAAGAAAAATTAGCAGCGGCAAAGGTTCTTTATGAAAATGGTCATTATAAAGATTCTATCTCTCGTTCTTATTATGCTATGTTTTCATCTGCCAGAGCGTTACTTGCTACTAAAGGGCTTGATAGTAGTAAACATTCAGGGGTTATCTCTTTATTCAACCAACACTTTGTAAAAACAGAGATAGTAGATAAAACATCAGGAAAAAAATTAGCTATAGCTAAGGATATGCGCGAGGATGGTGATTATAAAGATTTTATGATTGTTTCAAGGGAAGAGGCAGAAATGCAGATTAACGAGGCAGAGAAGATTATTGAAGAAATAGAGAAGGTACTTAACGAATTGAAACGAAAGAAGATATAAGAGATTTAGGAGAGGTTAAGTGCCGTCTCCTGAATATATTCAGGTGTAAGTCAACCATCCGGGTGACTGCGGGTGAAATGACAAAGAGGATGCTTGTCCTACTATACAAAAAGGATTTTGTTTAAATGGGTAATTAATAATGTTAGATATGTTACAAGAAATAAAACAAAAAGCTGTAAATGAATTTAAAGATTTTTTGTTAGATAATTATTCAAATAGAATCGAGTTGATCGAACTTTTTGGCTCAAAAGCAAGAGGAGATGGAGATAAAGAATCAGATATTGACCTTCTAATAGTAGTCGATAAGGAGGATAGGAGATTTGATGATCAAATATGTGAGATGATGACAGAACTATCTCTTGAGTATAATACTTTAGTTTCACCAGTAGTTTTTGAGAAAGAGGAGTTTGAATTGGAGAAGAGAGTAAGAACAGCCATAATTCGAGATATTGAGAGGGATGGAATATTGATATGGAAAGCAACTTGAAAGATTTTTTAAAAAGATGAAATAAGTGTAACAAAGGGAAAGAGGAAAAAGGGGGAAAGATTTTACCGCAGAGACGCTGAGAAACAGAGAAATAAAAGAATTAGAGTATCTCTGCGTCTCTGTGCCTCTGCGGTGAACGGTTACGGAAAAAGATTTTATCTTACTTCCACAAGAAAGGATTTTTTGAAGATGGGTGATGAAAAGGTTAAAAAATTAAATTATAAAAAGTTATTAGCACTTCTTTTATTTAGTGCGTTACTTTTTTTGTTTAGCTTACCTGCCTGTGCTGGCACTGTTACTGTTACTGCAACTAATACCGCCCCGATTAAAATTATTGATGGCGACAGCGATGATTTATTGAAAATTAGTATTTTTAATAATACTGACATTTCACCTGTAGAATGGGCAAAGGTGGATTTAAAATTTACTACCAATGGCACAACACCAATTACTGGTACTGAGGCGAGTAACTTATTTACTCAACTATGGATTGCTAAGGACGATGGTAATGGGGTTTTTACTGATTTAACTGAGGATGGTCCTGCGACATCTACTACCAACTTTTTTTCACTGGGCACAAGTGGGATTTTGTCTATTGTCTTTACTGATAATGATGCCGATCTTCAGATAACCTCTGGGGCAACAAAGACCTTCTTTTTAGTCTTGCAATTAAAACAGGATGCCAGTGCACAAGGGACAAAGACATTTGTCGTTACGATGGATGAAAACGGCACGCAAGGCACCAGTAGTAATTTAGAGTTCATTGTTGATGATGATGGGCTATCAGACAATCCTCTGGTTTTAGAGCAGGAAGGGGCTGAGTTAGTTAGTTCGAGCCAATGTGTAGCAGTGCCAGAAGACCCAACTATAACTGTAACTGATACCGCTCCTACTACCTTAAAAGATGGCAGTATTGACGATATTTTAAAGATAGCGGTTACACATAATAGCAATTCTCTGGCAGGAAATATAGAATTTGCCTACCTGACGATGAAATTTACCTCAGATGGAATCTCTCTTACCGGCACAACCACACCTCAAGCACTATTCCAGAATATATTTGTCTTTCGTGATGGCACTCCTACCGGGATAGGGAATTATGGGTCAGAGGATATTTGTGTCGCTACGGTTACTCAGGGGAGTATTAGTCTAACTTCAAATGGCACAATGACGATTATCCTGCCAGACCCGAGTTCTTATACCGTCACCTCCTGGGGCCCTTCTACCTCTACTTATTTCCTGGTGATAGAATTAACTCAAGGGGCAAGCGGTTGGGCAACCAGAACCTTTGCGGTAACGGTGAATGCCCAGGCAGGTGATGTGGTCATTGAGGATGAAACCAGTGATACTCGACTTGGGATTAATTCCTCAGGCTCAGGGCAATCTACTCAGGTAAAGGCTATCCCCAAAGATCCTGGTGTGGTTGGAACAAATACTGCTCCAGTTAATATCCCGGATGGTAGTGATGATGACCTTTTAAAGATAACCATAACCCATACCGGCACTTCAAGTTCAGGAAGTATCGGATTTGGAACGGCAACATTTAGATTTACCAAAGATGGCACTACTGCCTTATCTAATCAGGATGCAAGTAGATTGTTTGCCTATTTCTATATCTATCGGGATACAGGGGATGGTTCTTATAGTTCATCTACTGATACTCGGGTGGCTACTTACACACCGTCACTTGATACAAATGGTGAGCAAACCTTTGTTTTTGGCACAAGTGATACGAATATCAAGACCGATGGTGGGACATCAACCGTTTATTTCCTGGTGGTCAAGTTATCAGGGACAGCCAGCGGTTATGCTACAGATACATTTGTTGCCTCGATAATTTCGGCAAAGACATTTGACTGGCGGGATAAATTTGAGTTAGCGACCACATTTACTCCAGCGACATCTACCCAGGTCAAGGCAATACCTATTAGACCTGAGGTTGATGTGAGCAATATCGCCCCTGTCAAGATATGTGAGAATGATAAAGATGGGCTTTTGAAGATAAAATTAATTAATCCGGGTATGGCTGGGGCACAGGAGGTAAAGTTTGCCAGTGTGACCGTGAGGTTTGGAAGTCAGACGGATATGCAGTTGACTACAGGACAGGCACAGGCTTTGTTTAAGAAATTGTATATTTATTATGATGAAGATGGAAATGGGCTATTTGGGGCGTCAGATGTAGTAGTTGGTAGTTTGACGCAAAGCCTTATCTCCGGCACAAATACCGTTGAACTTGAGTCAAGCACAAGGACTACGGTCTCTGCTGGAGCATCGGCTACCTATCTTTTTGTGGTGGAATTGACTGGCACGGCAAGCAGTGTCTCACCACGCCTCTTTATGGCAAAGATAAAGGAAGATACCGACCCGGTAGTTAGGGCAGGGGATACCAATGAGCAACTTAGTATGGTTACTTCTGACCTGGGGACATCCACACAGGTAACTGCGGTGTCGCCTAACCCTGATGTCTCGGCTACCTCTACTGCACCTTCCCCTTCAACGATGAGTGACTTAGAAAAAGAAGATTTGCTACGGCTGACATTGACACATAAAGGTATTTTAGGTTCACAGGATATAAGATTGGCTACCGTTACTGTGAAACTTACCTCGAATGGCAGTTCGCCTCTGGATACGCCGCAGGCAAAATCATTGTTTGACAAAATCATTATCTATTACGACACCAATGGCATCTTTGAAGAGGGTGATATGGTAGTTGGCAGTGTAACTAATGCCAATATCTCTCTGGATGGTGGTAAGCAAAAGATAGACCTTTACAATACCGCTGCTGAGACAATTGTTTCTGTAGGTAGTCCTAAATCATATTTTGTGGTGGTGGAGTTGAGGGGGACTGCCAGTGATTCTGCTGTTCGCACCTTTGCGGCAACCTTTGAGCCGGCTACTGATACTACCGTGCGTGATAACCTGTCGAATATTATCCTGACTATTAATCCGACCTCTTCGGTTACCACTGCCGTAATCACTGCTCAAGGCACACCAACACCACCCAATGTTTTTGTCTATGATTCGGCACCTACTTCAATTACTAATGGTGAGACCAACGATCTATTGATGATAAAGTTTGGGCATACAGGTGATTCAAAGGATGCAAATATAGAGATGGTAAGTTTGAAGGTGAAATTTACTAATGGCACACCTACATTTACTGAATTGACTGATACTCAAGCGGCGAATTTATTTCAAGCGGTCTATGTCTATCTTGACAGCGGCAATAATAACTATGATGAAAGTGATACCCAGGTTGGAGCAACGACTACTATTAAAGGGAGTACTACCTTTACCTTTACTGATGGAGATACAAATGTGCAGGTGCCTAAATCTGTTGGCACAAAGACATATCTGTTAGTGGTTAAACTGACAGCCAATGCTAATGATTATGGTACATTTTCCGCTACGATTGATGGCTCGAAGGTAGTTGCTCAGGATGCCAATACTGAGGGCACACTTACCATCGGAGGTTATAATGTAGGCACATCTACCTCATTGAAATCCGCATCAGCAGACCCGTCGATTGTAGTGGATAGCACCGGGCCCGGGACGACAACGATTGACCCAGACTTTGGCAGGATGTTCAATGATGAAACCAATGACTTGCTGAGATTAGAGGTGAGGCATAGTGGTATTCCGGCAACGGTAGGACTTGTATTTGCTACCGTGACTGTCCAATTTACCGATGGTGCTACTGCCTTGACTACTACCCAGACAAAGGAATTGTTTGAGAATATCTTTATTTATCTTGATACTGGCGATTTTGAATTTGGTGGTACTGATACTCCGGTAGCCACAATTACTAATGCCCAGATAGACCTTCCCGGTGGCATTCAAAAGATAGACTTGCCCAATAATTCCTCTACTCAAATTGGCACAGGGGCAACCAAATATTACTTTTTAGTCATAGACCTGAAGGCAACCGCTACCTTGGGTGCGATAAACACATTTAATGCTATTATCGATGGTGATAATTGCACCTTACGACGGCAGGATAACCTTGCTACACATACTATTAGTCCAACTACACCGGCGACATCTACACCGACGACAAAGATTGTGATGAAAAATCCTACGGTAGATGTAGATGATACTGCCCCAGCACCACCTACAATGACCGATGGTGAGCAGGAAGATGTGTTGCGAATTAAGGTATATCATGGAGAAACAGCTACTATTTTGCCCAATGTCCGATTTGCTACTCTAACCGTAACCTTCCTTGGTGGTAAAACAGGTGCGACAATGACTTCTACAGAGGCACAGAATTTATTTAGCAATGTCTGGGTGTATTTAGATTCCGGGAATGATGGAAGCTATAGTCTATCTTCAGACACTATTCGGGTAGGCACTGCTACAACCATAAGTGGGGTAACTTCCATTCCTGTTGCCAGCAGCACAAATACCGTCATTGCTCCGGCGGGTTCAAAAACATACTTTCTCGTTGTCCAATTACGCAATGATGCCGTTAAGGCAAGTAAGCAAGGGACAAATAGCTTTGTAGCGGTGATAAATAGTCTCTATGACCCATTCATAGTTGAGCAGGATAGTGGGTATCGATTGACTGTTTCTTCGCCAGATAGTCCGGTTACTTCCGCTACGGTTACGGCACAGGGGGTCGTGCCGACGGCTACGGTTAATGTAACCAATACTGTGCCCAGCAATCCTTACAATATGCCAGATAGTAACATAGACGATTTGTTGGGGGTAGCAATTACTCATAATGGCACGACTACGGAGTCGTCAATGTGGCTATCACAGATGGAGGTAGTATTTGGCAGCTGGACCGGGGCTTTGACTACCGCACAAGCGAAATCGTTATTTAAGAATATCTATATTTACCTCGATACCGGTGATAATCAATTCCAAACAACAGATACCCTGGTGAAGACAATCCCTAATGCTGAAATTAGCCTTTCGTCTTTGGGCACATTATCCATTGCCTTTACTAAGGTGATAGAGACAACTATCGCCACAAATACCACAAAGACATACTTTGTAGTAGTAGAATTGCGTGAAGATGCCAGTGGCACTTCGACACATACATTCAATGCGACAATTGATGGAGATAGCCAGGTGATTTTAAAGGATGTGAATTTAGAGGAAGGTGGAACGGTAACTATCTCCACTACGAGTCCGGTGACTTCATCCGATGTGCGGGCAGTGCCAAAGAATCCGACGGTAGTTATTTCTTCATCTGCACCTACCAGCCCTCCCGGGATAATAGATAGTCAGGCAGATGATATTTTGAGGATTCAGATTACGCATAATGGCACAATAACCAGTGGAAAGATTGAGTTTGCGACTCTGACGGTGGGTTTTTATAGGTCTAATATGACCTCTATGACAAATGCAGATGTCCAGAATTTATTTGGCACGGTAAGTGTCTATTTGGATGGCGATACTATTGTTAAAGTAGCTACAGGCACGGCTATTTTAGGCACACTTACCTTTACCTTTGATGAGATTTCTGCTACCAGAATAGAGGGAGGTAGTTCGTCTATCTATTATCTGGTAGTGGAGTTACGCGGGACTGCAAGTAGCTATGGGACAAAGACATTTGTGGCTAATGTGGGTTCGACTACGGATGTGAAAGTAGAGGCATTTTCAGATGATACGAATCTTACTATTTCACTTACCCCAGGCAGTTCTACATCCGTTACTGCCCTGCCCAAGAATCCAAAGGTAGAGGTATCCACGATTGCTCAAGCGGTGCTTCGAGACGATGGCCAGCCAAAGAATGGATTACTGGCTATCAAGATTACCAATACAGGTATGTCAGGTGCAGGGAAGGTAGAATGGGCAACTCTAACCGTGAGATTTACACAGAGTGGGGGTAGTGCTTTAACAGGGGCACAGGCAGAGGCATTATTCGAAAATCTATTCGTTTATCTTGATGATAATCGTGATGGCACATACACGGTAGCCAATGATACTACGGTTGTAGGCAGTGCAACGGATATGACTGCCTTTATCAACACCCAGGGCTATGGGACATTTACCTTTGTTGAAGGGACACGAACACAGATACCATCTGCTTCATCAACGACCTACTTCTTTGTAGCCGAGTTAAAACCTACGGCAAGTGGTGCTTCTCCCAAGACATTTATTGGCAGTATTACTGACCAGTGGGTAGGAATGCGGGATGAACAGAGTAATATCGGGTTATCTTTAGATAGTGCAAGTTATGGTTCATCAACACCGGCAGTAACCATTATTCCGGTGGATGCAAGTGCTACGGTAACGGATACAGCTAAACTTATGTCCAATCTCCAACAGAAGGATACGACTAAGGATGACCTGTTATCTATTTCCATTGGTAATAATGGCACTCCGGGTGCAGGTGCGGTTGAGTTTGGGACACTGGGCATGCGGTTCTATGCCACAGGGACAACTCCGCTGGCTCAAGCTGAGGCAGAGATGTTGTTTGAAAACCTCTTTATCTATCGGGATAACGGGGATGGTGTTTATTCTACTAATACAGATACGACTGCTATTGCTACGGTGACTAATATGACCACCTTGTTAAATGCTCAGGGTTATGGGACGATTGCCATCACTGAAAGCACAAATAGCCAGATTCAATCAGCAACTTCTACTACATTCTTTGTAGTGGTAGAATTAAAGAATGGTGCCAGTGGTCAGGGGACTAATACATATTTTATTGAGGTTGGGACAGCAAATATCGGGTTACGCGATGCGGTCAGCAATATCCCGGTAGGATTGACTTCAAACAGTCGTGGTTCTGTTTCAACTAAGGTCATAGCCGTGCCAATAGACCCAACTATTCAAGTTACAGATACCGCCCCCACAAGATATACAGGTGCACCTCCTACGATGACGGATAACGAAAAAGAGGATTTACTTCGTCTGAGAGTGATACATAACGGTGTTTCAACCAGTAGGCCGATAGAGTTTGCCTCATTACGGGTGAAGTTCACGCAAGACCAAAGTTTGACCACGCCCTTAACTAATTCACAAATGGGAGGTTTATTTAGGAAGGTATATGTTTATTATAGTGCGGATGACGACACCTATGCCTCACAAACCGATACGATAGCCATAGGCAGTGTTACCAACTTTACTGGTTTCTTAGATAGTTCAGGTTATGGCACGATTACCTTTCCGGAGACTGGTGAAACCAAAGTTTCAGGGAATAGTTCAAAGTATTATTTTCTTGTGGTTGAATTAACCGGGACAGCCAGTTTTCAGACTCCCAGAACATTTGTTACTACTGTAGATGCTGATGTCGATGCGGCAATCGAGTTGGCTACTTCTACGACGAGAATTAGCGTAAATCCTGTAGCGACTGTCTCCTCAACCCTGATTACGGCTCAATCCATTCCTGCTACGGCAAGTATCACTATATCAAATAGTGCCCCCAGTCCTCCTTACATCAAAGATACTAATGTAGACGATTTACTCAGCGTTGTTGTAACACACACGGGTGATAGTTTAGATGCACCCATAGAACTGGCTACAGTTACAGTTTTATTTACTAAAGATGGAACGGTAAGTTTAACTACCGCAGAGGCACAAGGTTTAATTTCAGAAGTAGCCATTTATTATAATGGTACCCGCATTGGTTATACCAGCATTACCAGTAATCCGCAGACAATAAATATCTTTACTGGTAATTCCGACCCGCAGATAACTGCAGGCAATTCAAAGACATTTTTTGTGTTTGTGAGCCTACAATCAACCGCAAGTGGTAAAGGTACGAGAACATTTGCGGTTTCATCAGGTCAGGCGGGCAATACTGTGGTTATTCAGGATGCCAATACCCAGATTGCTCTGCCTGGAACTTATACTCAAGTAGCGACTTCTACAGTTATTACTCCAATTCCTGTTGACCCGGGTGTATCTATAACTGATTGTGCACCTGGCAGCCCGGGTCATCCTGACCCACCAACAATGACGGATGGTGAGAAAGAGGATTTACTGAAATTAGTGGTTACCCATAGTGGGGTATCAGGTGCCGGAACGATTACCTTTGGCACACTATCATTGAGGTTTTTTGGCACGCAGTCTGCTGGCTTGACTGATTCGCAAGTGCAATCACTGGTCAAGACAGTCTATCTGTTCTTAGACAATGGGAATAATAATTATGATAATGGTGGCTTAGATACAGATGTAGGTAGTCAGACAGGGGCAAATGTAGGTAGTCTGACCACAGTGGTTCTTGGCACACAAAATCAAAATATACAATTGGCAGGTGCTATCTCTCGCACATATCTGGTAGTGGTTGAATTAACCGGGACAGCCAGTCAGCAGGCAACTAAAACCTTTGGTGTAAAGATAGATGGCGATACAGATGCCAGGATTATGGATACGCGGGATAGCATTCCATTGAGTATCATTGCGGTAAGCACAGTTAGTTCTACTTTGGTTACAGCCGAAAAACCACTAACCGGGACCTCGGCTACGGTAGTAGTAAGCGATGTGCCTGCACCTATCTATTTGAAAGATGGAAATACGGATGATATTTTGCGGTTAAAAATATCGCATACCGGCAGTTCAACTGAGGCAACTTTAGAATTCGCTCGATTACGGGTAAGGTTTAGTAATGGTGCTCCAACATTTACCCCAATGACTACTCAAGAGGCACAGAACTTGTTTGATACAATCTGGGTTTATCGAGGGACATATACCGAAGGTGGGGTAAAGATAGCCACGGTTACCTCTGGGAGCATAACCTTAACCAATGGTATCGGCACCATTACCTTTACGGATAATGACCAGAATTGCTGGATAGAGCCAGGGGCAACAGCAACATTTTTTGTCGTCGCAAAGCTAAATGTTAATGCCAGTGGCTTTGCCACACGCACCTTCGCCTTAGCGGTTAAGGTAAATAATGGCGGCACAGGCACAGATGTTTGTGTAGAAGATGCCAATATGGATAGAGAGGTAGCCATTGATTCTAATCCTATTTCGGCAACATCTACGACTACAAAGGCTATTCCTGTTGACCCATCTGGCACGGTGACCCGGGTGACCATACCTTATGGCTCGATTAAAGATAGGGCAAGGGATGATATTCTAAAGATAGATATTACGCACAACGGCACTTCTACTGCCGAGAAGGTAGAATTTGCTACTGTGACTGTTCGTTTCAAGCGGCAGGATACATTGGCTTTATTGACTAATTCTGATGTTCAGGCATTATTTGGCACTGTGTCACTCTACCGGGATGATGAAAAAGATGGGAGTTTTTCGGGTGATGAAATTGTGGGGTCGGCGACTGGTAGTGCGGTAATTAACCCATTGATATTGACACTGATAAAAGGGACATCGACCAGAGTTACTGGTGGTTCTTATTCTACCTATCTTTTGGTGGTGGAACTTACAGGGACTGCCAGTGGCTATTCTCCAAAGACCGTTCTTGCCTGTGTCAATGAATCTGGTGATATTAAGATTGAGGACAGCCGTGATGATATTAATTTGAGTATGAATTTATTGCCAGGAACATCCAATTCTCTAACTGCCGTGCCGATTGACCCGTTGATTACTGCGACTAATACCAGTCCTTCTATCATTAAAGATGAGCAAAAAGATGATTTAATCAGTATTACCATTCAGAATACCGGTGAGGTATCAGCAGGAAAGGTAGAATTTGCCACCTTAACGGTTTGGCTGGGGAGTAATTCAACTACTGCTTTGACTACCAGTCAGGCACAGAACCTATTTAACAATATCTTTGTTTATTATGATTCCGATAGCAATGGTGTTTATGGGACAAATACCGATATAATTGCTATTGGCACAATTACTAATGCAGGGCTTTCTTCTGCCTTAAATAATGGCACTTTGACCATTGTATTGGATACGGCTAACCAGTATAGCAAGGTTTCTGCTGGTTCGTCAAATATATATTTTCTTGTCTTTGAATTGAAGACTACCGCTTCTACCTATACCACCAAGAGTTTTATGGTCAAATTCAGTCCCGGGTCATACACCTGTGTGCGAGATGAGGCGTCTAACATTGGGCTACCGATTGCCAGTGCCAGTCAAGGAACACAGTCCGGTATTGTCTGGGCAGTGCCAGTTGACCCGAGTGCTACGGTAACCTCAAGTTCTTCGGTTTATCAGAAAGATACTTCGGTAGATGATTTACTCAAGGTAGTGATTACCAACAATGGTGTTGTTGGTGCAGGCAAGATACGGTTTGCTACATTGACTGTGCGATTTGGCAGTGAAGCCACAACCGGATTTACCGATGCCCAGGCACAAAGCCTGTTTGAAATGGTGCAGGTATATTGGGATTCATCAAACAACGGTTTTTCTCAGGCAGGGGATGATTATTCAGTAGGAGAGGTATCCGGTAGTTCAGTTTCAGGCACAACGACTATTGTTTTAACGGATAATTCTAATGCCTGGATAAATGGTGGGGCAACAAAGACATTCTATCTCACCGTGAAATTAAAACCCGATGCCAGTGGAACGGCTACGCGTAACTTTGTGGCAAAAGTAAATGCCCAGGCAGGTGAGATAAAGATTGAAGATGTAATCAGCGATATTGGGTTGCCATTGATTGGAAGCACTGATGAGGCAACTTCCACTCCAACTAAGGCTCTTCCAGTTGACCCATCAGCCACAATCACTACCTCTGCCCCTGCGACCATCAAGGATTTGGCGGAGGATGACTTGTTAAAGATGGTGATAACGCATAACGGTGTGTCAACTGCTGGGAAGATAGAACTTGCTACTGTGACCGTTAGTTTTTATAGATCTAATATGACTTATATGTCAGATGTTGATGCCCAAAGCCTATTTGGCACAGTAAGTATTTATCTGGATGATAACAAGGATGGGGTGGCAGATGACCTGGTAAAGACGGCTACAGGCACAGATGTGCTGGCTAACCTGACATTTGCTCTGCCAGAAGGGGCTTATACACAAATATCGGGTGGCACATCTTCCTGGTATTTCTTACAGGTGGCTTTAAAGAATAATGCCAGTGGTTATGAAGGCACACGAACATTTATAGCGGCAGTGAACGAGACCTCGGATGTAGGCATCGAGGATATGCGGGAGGATATTCCACTCAGCTTTGGTTTTTCACCAGGCACTTCCAGTGCGGTCACAGCCATACCGATAAATCCAAAGGTTGAGGTGATTAATGTTGCTACAGATACTTCTACCTTAAAGGATGGAACACAGACGGATTTACTTAAGATGATTATTACGCACTTAGGGGTAGTTACTGCTGGCAAGATAGAATTTAGCACCTTGACCGTAAGATTTTCTGAAGATGGTGCTGGAGCAAATGCAATTACTACCTCAGAGGCACAAAATCTATTTGGCACAATCAGTGTTTATTGGGATGAGGAGAATAATGGCTATGGTGTAGGGACGGATAGATTGATTGGAACACAGTCGCCGACTAATGTTAGTTCTACAGGATTTTTAACCTTTGTCTTCACGGATGGGACGGATTCGACACAAATTGCAGGTGCGGGTTCAAAGACTTACTTTTTAGTGGTGGCTATAAAACCAACGGCAAGTGCAGGTTCAGTAGATACATTGGTAGCAAGTATTACCAGCAGTTGGGTAGGCATCAGGGATGGCACAACCAATATTACCCTTTCCCTAGATGCGACCTCCTATGGCTCTCAATCTACCAGCCAATCTATCATTGCCGTTGACCCCAGGGTAACAGTGACAGACAGCACATCCAGTCCCTGGAGATTAAAAGATGGGGCAATAGATGATTTGTTGAAGATAGAGATTTTAAACAGAGGGGTATCAAGTGCGGGACAGATAGAATTTGCTACCTTGACGGTAGTCTTTGGCAGTCAGACAGGGATGGTATTTAATGCCAGCCAGATGAATTCGTTATTTGGGTCGGTGAGTGTTTATTATGACTCTACTAAAAATGGTTTTGCAGAAGGGGATACATTGATAAGGATGTCTTCTGATTTTAGTGGTGGAACAGTAACATTATCTGGTTTTGGGGAAACTACAAGGATAAATGCCGGGACATCAAATATCTACTATTTAGTCGTCAGGTTAAAACCAGATGCCAGTGGCACTCAAACACGGAATTTTAAGGCAACTATTGCCCCGCTAAATCAGGGGGATGTAAAAATACGGGATGAATCAACGAATATTGGTTTAACTTTGGCTACCGGTTCTACTTTGGTTGCTTCTTCTACGGTATGCACGGCTATTCCTATTAACCCAATAGCTACGATTTCAGATACTGCCTACTTTCTCCCACCTTACCCAGGAACAGAAACAGACGATTTCCCACGCCTGATGAATGAAAGTCAACGGGAGGATTTACTCAAGATAGATATAACCAATCCCGGGACTCTGACCGCAGGTAAGATAGAATTTGGGACGGTAACGGTTTGGTTTGGTAGTGTGACGACGACTGCAACGGGATTTACCGATGACCAGGCAAAGGCGTTATTCGAATATATCTTCATCTATCGTGATGATGGTGATGGCACATGGACAACTACTGATACAATCATTGCTACTGTGAC
>JBFLXS010000072.1 GCA_040755795.1 bacterium
GAAAGCTTGCTTTCGCTTTTGCTTTGGAGTGCGAAAGTGCCAGAAATGCTATCTCCTTGCTTTTGCTTTGCTTCCCAGCGAAAGCGGTAGCAAGCTACCGCACTCCAAAAAATAAGCCACCCGCACTACAAAATAGCACGCTACCACACTCCAAAATAGCACGCTACCACACCCCATACCCGCATCCTTTCCTTTCTCTCTGCTCTCTATGTTCTCTGTGGTGAATTTTCAATCCGTGAAAATCCGTGTCATCCGTGTCCTAAAAATTATACTATTTTTTTCTTTCTATGTCAAGATATATTTATCTAATAATAGCCAGTTTGCCAATACACTTCTCTCCCTGTGGATTGGTGATAAGATAGATATATACCCCACTGGCTACCTTGTTGCCCGAATCATTATCCGCATACCATATCTTCTGGCCATTATCTTGCGGTGTAACTTCTAATGTCTTGACTAAATCACCCGCAACGGTATAAATCTTGATAGTTGCATACGAAGTCAGTCTCCTGCTAATCTCACGCTTACTACCAAAGGTAATATACTCATGCCCTAAGCCACTATTTGGTTTAAATGGATTGGGATAGACAGCCACATTGCCTAATGTTGAAGGAGCAACTAAAATCCCCATCGGCATAAAGGTTGATAGATGGTTGAGCTGACACCAGACAACATTTCTATCTGTATCTACCCCTGAAGTTCCCATTTCCTGCCATTGGTCATTTTCCCAGACATAGAGTCGTAATGTGCTTTCCTTAATGGCTGTTCCATCCACAAATCCATTTTGGTCAGCATCCTGATATGGTATTTCAAGATAAGCAGTTTTTGTAAAAGTGCCCATAATTTGTGTATCTCTAACATAGGCATTATAAGCCAAAATCTCGCGGGCAGAGTCCTTTATCCCATTATCAGGAATATTTGGTGGCGTGATACAATTAATGATGATGTAGAAGTCCCAGCTTTGAATAAATGTTCCCGAGCCAAAGCTAATTGTTGTCGTTCCTATCCCTGGTGTCCATAAGGTTACTGTTCCACCTACATAATAATCCAGCCCCATTAACAATATATCACTTACTCCATCCCCAACCCCAGGGGCAGATACCGTGATGGCATTAGTTCCGCCATTAGGTATTTGTGGGATAATTATCTCCCCTGTCCATGTGCCGGTGCCATTAAATACTGCCTCTCCGAGAACCCCTGATTTATCCTGCAGTGTGGCTGTGCCAACATAGTCTGTGACTAAATTCCCTGAAGTATCATAAATAGACAATGTCAGTGATAAGGTTTGACCAACAAGTATCTGGGTAGTAGATAATGTGGCTATAGTAAGATGTCTTTGGATAGTTAAACTTGTCTGTGCCTCTACTTGTGGTGTTTTTACCTCATCATTTTTCGCCCTATCTTTTGCCAGAGAGTAGAATTTGTATGAATGTCCTGTCTTGCCGGTAAATGTGTCAGAGATAGCCACGGTCTCATCCAGCCATTTTGTCCAGGTGCCATTGTTATCCGAAACATAGATAGTGTAATTTTCTATCTCACCCGGCTTATTGCCAGCGGTATCCGTTCCTGCCCAGCGAACCGCAAAAGAGATAGAACTTTGAGTTGCCGCCAGTGGTATCACTGTCGAGGTTGGTTTATTCAAATCAACGATATTAGTTACCAGTGGTGTATCCATTGCCGGGTTATAATCAAATCTAATCGTTGCCCGATTAGTAATCTCAGTCCCAGCCGGTAATCCTGATTTGGCATTGACACTGAAACAGACATATCCTTCACCCTCAGGGGAGACGACATTCGCCGGCAGTCCGTTCGCCCCGGTCTTAAAGTCAAATTCCCAGCGAATAGTGCCACTGCCAACATCATAACTACAAGCCAAACTACCGCGGTCAAAATTCTCAAGTGTATAAGTCCCTTCCCCTATCTTTATTAAACCGAACTTCATCGTCGTCCAATCTAATTTATCAGATAACTGGTCTTCAATGGTAATTAGTATGGCACTGGCAGTGGCAGTGGCCTGATTCTCAAAACGAATGGTATAATTAAGTAACTCATTATCTCGAATATATTTTTGTGGGCTAACTAATTTATCATTCGGGTCAATAGAGGTTACCACTGTTTCTATTTCTGTAAATTTGTTATTGGTATAGTCAGACTCGGGCGAAGTGGTAGTAATTTCAATATAATTGTAAAGGTTAATGCCACATTGTTGAGTTGACGGGATTCTTACCTCCACAGTCAGATACCGCTCGGTTTGCGGTGGCAGACTGCCAATATTCCAGGTAACTGTCCGGCTGGCACTATCATAATTACCTCCACCACTACTGGATAGATATTCTACTTCGGGTGGCAATGTATCCACAATGACCACATCCTCTGCCTGCTCGGTCCCCCTGTTATAATAAGTGATATGATATGTCTTCTTAAAGCCAGGTCTGGCATCATCACCCTTCTTCTCTATGCCCACATCTACCTTTGGACTATCAATATGGATGGTTACAGTCGCCCGATTGTTATTATATCTATTTTCTGAGGTTAAGGTAGTAATCTCAATTACATTAGTCAGGGTAGTTGATGCCTGGACAGAATATGGCACCTTAACCGTTAACAAGAAATGTCCAGATGACCAGGCAGTCATCGTGCCGATATACCAGGTTATTTCATTACCAGAGATAGTTGGTGTCCTACCACTGGTATCAGAATCATAAATTAACTGTGGGTCTAAAATATCCTTAATGACTACACCATCGGCATCCGAGACAGAATTATTATTATAGGTAATCTCATAATTGAATTCAGTGCCATAAGATACTTCATCGGGTCCAAATTTATAAATCAGGACATCGGTAATTGGTTCTAAGACATGGGTGGTGCAGGTGCATCTATCAGTTGTTTGATGATGAGGGGTATTAATTTCAATGACATTAGTTAAGGTAGTCGAGGCATAAACATATTTATCTACCAGCACAGTCAATTTAAAGTCTTTTGAGGTCATCGCATTTAAAGTCCCTACCTGCCAGATAACCTTATTATCAGAAAGCGTATGACTAAATCCACTATCATCCGTGACATAACTTACCTCAAGTGGCAGAAAATCAGTAATCGTAACACTACCAGCCGGCCCCTTTCCTTCATTGCTGTAACGGATATAATAATCCATCCTCTGTCCAGCGGTAACATTACTTCTATGTTGCCATTTACGAATCTTTAACACTGGGTCTGGCAAACAGATATGCGTAGTGCAGGTGGCTTTATTATTCGTATAGTTAGTATCAAGATTAGAAGTGGTTATTTCCACGACATTGGTTATGGTAGATGAGGCAGGGACATCATCTTTCACCTTAACCCGTAAGGTCAAGTCTCTATAAGCCCACGCAGGTAGAGTTCCTATCTCCCAGATGATATTATTACCTGTGATTGTCGCAGGTGTGAGGCTACTACTAACATAAGTTAGTTCATTCGGTAATATATCAGAAATTTTAACATTTTCTGCAGGGGCTTTACCTGGATTACGATAGATAAGACGATATTCAAACTCCTGTCCTTGAGCCGCCTCCACTGGACAATATTTAGCTATTTCTAAGTCAACATCTTCTGGTATGATATGTGTCTTCCAGCTGGCGTAATTATTAGTCATAAATTTCTCATAAGTATTAGTTTTAATTTCTATTTTATTAACGATGGTGGTTGACCCTTTCAAATCTGGACTGACATTAACATCCAGGTAAAAATAGTTAGAATATCGTGAAGCTAAAGTGCCAACCTGCCAGGTAAGTGTTCCACTTCCAATGGTTAATGGGAAGCCACTGGTATCGGTAGCATAGGTTACACCGTGGGGTAATGTATCAATGATAGTTGTATTGGTAGCCGCTATATTGCCATAATAATTCCCGTAAGTGATGTAATATCGCAATGTCTTTCCTGGTTGAATATCATACAGCCCAGATTTGCTTATCTGGACATCCGCATACCAATCAGCTATAGGAACCGTGCAGGTAGCCCGATTGTCCGCAGAATCTAAATCAGGGGTGTCAGATGTTATCTCCACAACATTGGTCAAAGTGCCTTCTACATCATCATTAACTCGCACTGTCAGATAAACATAACCATAACCTCCTCCCTTTGTCAAAGTTCCAATATCCCATTTCACCGTTCCTGTGGCAGTCAATGTGCCGTTACCAGTGCAACTGATAAAGGTAACACTACCCGGCAATATATCCGTGATGATAGTATTTGTTGCCGGGACATTACCATAACAATTATTGTAGGCAAGACAATAGGTTACTTCACAACCCGGGGTAACCTCATAAGGTTGAGTTTTATACTTGGTAATATGCAAGTCTGCTTTGGGTGGAATAATATGAGTCGTCCAGGTGCAGACATTGTTATAATAGTGAGTTTCGGCGTCATTGGTAGATATTTCAATTCTATTAGCTAAAGTCGTAGAAGCAAGGATATCAGGCGCTACATTACAAGTCATCTGGAAGATAACCCAATTACGCGCTCCAGTCATCGCCCGCGTGCCTAATTCCCAGATAACCTGTGGTGATGTAGTCCCCGGGACAAAACCACTGGTATCACTGGCATAAGTTACCCCTGACGGTAAGGTATCTTTAATAGTTGTGCTGCCAGCATCTACAGAACCTGAATTGCGATATTGAATGGTATAGGTTATCTTCTCACCAGATAAAATCTCATAAGGTCCACGCTTTATTATCTCTAAATCTATCTTAGGATGTTCAACATGCGTATTCCATTTGCTGAAGTTATTATTTGGGTTGACATCTGTAGATATAGGCTCAATTTTTATTTCATTCATCAGGGTAGTTGACCCAGGAACATAATTACCATTGTTATCTTTGGTCACTATCAGGGTCAGTGAAAAGTATTTATAAGTGCCTGGATTAACTGTCCCTACCACCCACTCAATATAACTATGCGTGTAGGTAGCCATAAATCCACTGGTATCCGTGCCATAGATTATAGTTCCAGTAGCCGGGGGTAGTAATGTATCCGTTATAGTTGCACCACTAGCCGGAATATTACCATAATTCCCATAGTAGATATTATAGGTGATGGTATTAAGTCCAGGATTAATTTTGTTAGGACCGGATTTATAAATATAGAGGTCAATCTTTGGCGATTCTACTTTGGTAGTAACCGTTGCCCGATTATTGGTATAATTCCTTTCTGGAGTTGGTGTAGTAATTTCAGCAACATTCTTGATGGTCGCAGGTGCGGAATCGGTAATTAACGCAGTAATCTGAAATTGCCTGTAATCCCAGCCTGCATTCATCGTGCCTAATTGCCAGGTAAGTATCTGGCCACCTGAAGTTACGGACCCGGTAATGGTCGGGCTACCTATAACCGTATTACTAATATATTTTAGCCCTTGTGGTAAATAATCAGTAATCGTAACACTCCCTGCCGGGATATTACCATTGCTATAACAATAAATACTGTAGGTTATCTCCTGCCCTCGAACCGCATTTTGAGAGGTAAGGTATTTAGAAACACTAACATCTGCCCTGGCGGCTTCTACGGTCGTAGTTAGTGTGGCTCGATTATTGGCATAACTTGTTTCCGAAGATGTAGTCCTTATTTCAATGACATTATTTATTTTTGTAGTTGAGGTGGTCATATCAGTTACCCAGGCCGTTATCTGGAATTGGTCATACCAATAGTTAGGTGTCTTAGTCCCTATATTCCAAATAATTTTTGTTGGTGTGCCATAAATAATAGTCGGGCTAACACCACTGGTATCAGTCCCATAGATTACCCCTGCGGGCAGATAGTCAGTAATAGTTACATTCTCGGCTGATGTATTGCCACGATTACGATAATAAATGGTGTAGGTTATCTGCTGATTGGTCAGAATCCAGGAGTTACCATATTTCCATATTTCTAAATCTGGGTCGGTTATATGCGTGGTAGCAGTAGCTTGATTATTGGTATAGTTATCTTCTATCCCGGGATAGGCTATCTTCACCATATTCCTAATTGTCGTTGAGCCTTTGATATTCTCTTTTATGCGGATGGTTACTTCAAAGGAATAAGTCCCTTTTGGAAGATTAGCGATACTCCAGGTGCCTTGTTTGGTCAGGGTGCCATATTCAAAAGGAAGTCCGGAATTTTGATAGACAAGTGTTTGCATCTGGTCAGGGAATTGGTCGCAGAGTTGGACGCCATAAGCGGTTGTGCCACCATTATTGCCGTAGGTAATGGTGTAGGTAGCAATGCCACCAGGAAGCAAAGAAATCGGTCCTTCTTTTGTTACCCACAAGTCAATATCTAAACGACTAACATGGGTAGTAGCTGTAGAGTAATTATTAGGCAAGTATATTTCTGCTGCCGGGGATGTAATCTTTATCGTATTGATAATCGAACTTGAACCAACGGCATCATTTCTTATTTTAATACTCATCTTAAATGAATAAGTCCCTGGTGGTAAAATATCAATATTCCAGGTGCCATATTTAGTCATCGGGTTAAACAAGAATGGATATCCAGAATTCTGGTAGATGAGTGCTTGCATCTGGTCTGGGAATTGGTCGCAGAGTTGGACGCCATAGCAGGTGGCATTTCCTTTATTACCGTAAGTAATGGTATAGGTAGCTATTTCTCCCGGCGTAACTTCTGCCTGCCCTTGTTTTATCACCCATAAATCGATGGTATAAATAAGAATATGCGTTGTTGCGGTAGCATAATTATTGGTATAATTGGTTTCTGTGCCAGGAGCTATGATATGAATTCTGTTAGCAATAGTAGTACTGCCAGGAGTCTCTGGTAGAATTCTAATTTGTAAGGTAAATGAATATGTTCCTGGCAAAACACTACCTATGTTCCATGTCCCTCGTTTGGTTGAGGGGCTATAGTTAATATCTACTGGGGCAGTCTGGCTAATGATGGACTCCATCTCTGGTGGGAATATATCGATAAGTTGGACGCCATTGGCTGTATCTGTCCCTCTATTGCCATATTCGATGATATAGGTTGCCGTCCCACCGGCAAAGGCATTAGCCAATAACCCAACCTTAGTCACCCAGAGGTCAACATACGGAATAATAGTTACTGTTCCATCTTCAATCACCGCCGGTATGGTTTGAGGTATAGGGTATGAATTATCCGTCAGGATAACATTTAATAAATCAACCGTAGATGTTCCTATGGTTTTAGCTTTAAACCTAACTACCGCTAAAGTTCCTGTGCCACTAACCCCTGTTTGAGTGCCCAGGCGTGTAGCCCCGGCATTGATAATAGTTCCTGTTCCTATGACCGGCACCTGCCAGACAGTTGAAGCACCGTCTGTCCCAGGGAAATCTCCCTCTGTAACACTTACTACCTCTAAGATAGTCGGGTCAAACTGGACATCAAACTGGTAGGCAAATAGATTGTGAACCGCTTTAGCCACAATTGCTACCTCAAATTCCTCACCTCGATAAGAAGAGGTAAATGGCGGAATTACCTTGACCGCAGTATTGGTTGTTGATGTTACCGTTCCATCGAATACATTTGTTGAAATGGTAGATAATGAGCCATTAACAAAGGTTACATTTTGTAAATCAATCACACTTGTCCCTAATCCTTTAGCTCTAAACTCTATCACGGCTAAAGTCCCTGTTCCGCTTACGCCGGTATTAGTTCCCAGGCGTGTATCAGCTACATTATCAATCTTACCTGGGGTTATCGTCGGAGCTAACCAGAAGGTAGAGACACCATCTGATTTAAGGAATATCCCTTCACTAACACTCACTACCTCTAAAATATCTTTATCAAACAATATATCAAATTGCATACCAAACAGGTCTGTGACAGACTCCACTACTACCTCTAAGGTGAAAGTCCCCAGGACATCTATAGTTGTCTGAGCAGGGCTAATTCTTATATTGGTTATAATTTCTGTAATTGGGGTAATGATTATATTACTTTCTGTAGTATAAGTGCTACCAATCGTATCTTTGTAATCTACCTTGACCTGGTTTTGGACTTTTTGAGCAAAACAATCGCCGGTAAGGAAAGACAGTCCTATCCCTATCCATAATACTGCTAATAATTTTGCATTAGTTAACCATCCCATCTTTTTCTCTCCTGAAAATATCTCACACAAAGGCACAAAGACACAAAGTATATTTAATTTATTTCCCCATTAATTATTCTTGATATGCCATCTTTCATTAAATCTTCACCAAAATTAAGTAAATATCCAAGCTTCTTTCCTGTCAATCGCAAATAAGTTAAAACTTGTTTTTTATGAGATTTGTTCACAGATTCAACAGATTTCAGTTCAATTATTACCTTATTTTCAACGAGAATGTCTACTCGAAACCCTTCGTCAAATTTTATCCCCTCATATTCTATGGGAATAGATATTTGTCGTTCGACTGACAGTCCTCGTTTCTTAAGTTCATAAGCAAGGACTACTTCATAAACGGTTTCAAGCAATCCTGGACCAAGTTTCTTATGCACGCCAATCGCAATGTCAACTATAATTTTTCCAATTTCATTTTCATTCATTCTTCTTTGTGCCTTTGTGTGAGTATTTTTTATCAAGGGATGTGGAGAGATTTTACTCTCCCCACATCTCCAATTTCCTTTAATCTCTCTCTAATTAATCTTTACGCTAAACCGTAATGTCCCGCTTTGACTGGGGCCTATTGCTGGAATTCTCCAGCGAATATGCGTAACTGGTGCGAAATCTGATGCATCATAACTTGCACCACCATCATGTGAACATTGAATCGTCCCCGCTGGACCTGTAGCTATGACAGCCGTCCCTGTTGCATAGGTCGTCCCTGCAGGCACCATATCTGTAAACACCGCATCTGTTGCCGTGCCTTGACCGGTATTTGTATACGCAATGGTGTAAGTCAACACTGTGCCTGAACTTTGCGTCCCTGAAGGATCAACTGTCTTGGTCACCTCAAGCACTGGCGGATAAACTACCGGTGGAATAACCGGAGTAAATACCCAGGCAGTAACTACCGGCTGAGGCATATCTCCCATATCCTTATACTCGACTATTACCTGATTAAGAACTCCCTGCCAGATCTCCTCAACATCGCACGGCCATTCAAGCTGATTCCAACCAGAACCAAAAATACCTGTCTGCCCCTGCTGCCAGACAATACTCGCAGCCGTCCACGCCGGGTAGTCAGTTGTTTTAACCTCAATTACCCGCGAATTTTGGGTATCAACAATTAAGGTATTCCCATTACTCAACCTGATGCTTTCCTCAGGTTCAGAAAGCTGATTGGTATGCGTTCCCGAAACTCGTGTCTGACCATACTGCCAAACAATATTACCACCACTTGTGCCTACTGGTTGAACCTCAATGACGCGATGATTGTAACGCTCGGTGATAAGTATATTCCCATTTGGTAATTGAGTAGCATCCATAGGGTCATCAAGTTGATTTGTTCCACTACCTCGAACATCATATTGTCCATAACTCCAGATAGTAGTCGAAGGACTTCCGGCTACACGAATTACTTGATTATGACTAGGTAAAGTAATAAGTGTACTTCCATCGTTTAATCGCTCTGCTTCCCATGCACCTAAATCATCATACTGCCAAACAATATTACCACCTATTGCCCCCGTTGGTTGAATCTCTCTGACCTTATCGGCATATCCCGTAATGAGGATATTCCCGTTATCTAATTTCCTTACATCCGATATAGTCCCAACTTGATTTGTGCTATACTCCCAGACAATTGTTCCGCCACTTATCCCTGTCGGTTGGACCTCAATAACGCGATAATTACCAGCATCAGCAATCAATACATTTCCATTGGTTAACTTAACAGCTTCAAGAGGGTAGGAAAGTTGATTTGTCCCTGAGCCATAGACACCTGGTTGTCCATATTGCCAGACAACATTATGTGTAATTGGATCAACCTCTATTACACGCTGATTACCACTATCAGTAATGAGCAGATTAGTTGTTGAGGTAGCGAAGGATAGTTTTGGCAGACAACATATCAAACCCAACATCAGCAAACCACTAAACCAATTCATTCTTTTTTGCATTTTTTAAATACCTCCTTTTGTTTGGTAATTGGTAACTGGTGAATGGTAATTAGTTACCAGTTACCATTTAACCAATTACTTACTTTATAATTTCGTGAAGCCCTATTTAATTCCCCTCTTGAGAGGAGCGTAGGGGTGTGTATTCCCCTTATAGTAACACAACCTTTCAGCGGTTGTGAGAATAAAGTTATGTCAGGTAGAATTATCTGCCTACCTGTTGCAGGTTGTATGGGACGCAGATTTCCGTTTTTTGTGACGCAGATGGACAGGATTTTTAGGATTTATTTTATTTATTTTTATCCTGATAATCTGCGTTTATCCGCGTCCTAATTATGCAAGCAAGGATGCTTACCCTCCCTTCTTGCTCTAACAGACGGGAATAGGAACATCAATCATTTCTACCCTACTCTCTGGAAATGTAGATAGATTAATATCTGTAGTTAACATATCTTCTGTACCTATTTTAAGTGATTCCAATAATTCTTCCTTTGTCTTTTCTTGAGCATTTACCCCTGGAATATCTATCAACCAACCTATCCACCAATCACCACTTTTTTTAATTACTGCTCTAAACTTCATAATATCCCATTACCTCCTGAAAGGTATATCTAAGTCTTTACATATTTTTCTTGCTAACTCATCTACAATTTCATTATGTCGAGGTATTTCTGTTCGGTAACGACCTCTTTGATAAATAGTATGTCGCCTTCCTTCACGAAGTATAAATGAGCCATTTTGTTCTAAATATTTAATCAACTCTTTCCTTTTCATATCATCTGTTTAAATTGGCAAGCAAGATGCTTGCTCTACTTTTTTAGGTAGAATTATCTGCCTACCTGTTGCAGGTTGTATGGGACACAGATTTTTCATTTTTTGGGGACGCAGATGGACAGAATTTTTAGGATTTTATTTAATTTTATCCTGATAATCTGCGTTTATCCGCGTCCTATTCTCTGTCCATCTGCGTTCATCTGCGTCCTATTCTCAGGACGCAGATTTGCGCAGATTATGAACAAGCAAGGATGCTTGCACTACTTTATCCTCACACTGAATCCCAGCTGAGCACTTTCACCAGGCGATAGATAAGCCCTGTTGAATCTAATATGTGTTACTGGGAATGCTTCAGATGTATCATAAGTCATTCCACCATCATGCGACCAGGAATATGCAAAACCTGCTCCCCAGGTACTTCCTGCTACATACTCTGTCCCTGGTGGCACCTGGTCAGTAACCATTATTAATGTTGCTGTGCCATTGCCTGTATTCTGCAAGCTTATCGTGTAGTCCAATTCTGTTCCTGGCCGTTGCGGTCCTTCTGGGCTAACCGTCTTGGTAGCAACAATCGTTGGTGTACCTTCATAAACTATCTCTGGCTGGAAAATTGGCACTACTACCCCGGCCAATACAGGATACCCACCTACATCGTTTCCTTGAATATCCTTATATTCTATCATCGCATTGTTGATAATCCCCTTCTCTTCTACATCCACTAAGTTATGTGGATTCTGCTCATCGGATGGTTTATAGTCCCAGGTAATACTCCCATTCAATCCTATTTCAAACACATGGGTAGGAGCTGTTGGATATATACCATCCTTGTTATCATCAATATCTCCCATAGCACCAGCAACAAGTATCTTTCCATTTTCAATCATTGTCGCTTCATAAGGTGTGAATGTCCCATCCATTCCAGTATGTGTCCATTCCCAGACAATAGTTCCACCAATTGTTGCTGTCCCTGGGTCAACTACAATGATACGCTGATTATCTGTATCTGCAATAAGCACAGGGGGATTCTCTCCTCCACCCGGCACCCACTCAGCATCCCTTGGGTCATTAAGTAGTGGGTTTGGTCCTCCTGGTCCGTACTGCCAGGTGATTGTCCGACGAGTCCCGTCACCAGGCCATTCAATCTCCATTACAGAATCTTTACCTGTATTACTTCTACAAGTAATCAGGCAGGTTGGACTACCTACCCCAGGTCGCTTCACTGCCTCCCAGAAAATGTAATCACCTGTTCCGCCTATATCGATGGCGGAAAGTTTCCAAACAGTCGCTTTACCAGGATAAGTAATCTCCATTACCTTGCTGTTGTAAGGATAGCCATCTGTAATCAACAAGGTTTCTGTTGGCGTTCCACCCGTGAAATCTACACATCTTTTTATGTCCACGGGTCGGAAAGTAGTTGAGTATTCAGGGACATATTGCCACTTAATCTGCTTTGTGGCTGAGTCTACCTGAATTACTCTACCAGTAGGGGAACCATAAGTATCGGCAATGAGGATATCACCATTGGTTAATGGTATAGCCTCGTTTGGGAAAGTAAGCGCTCCGTATTCCCAGTCAATATTAAATGTCACTGGGTCAACTTCGATAACCTTATTAGCAGGATTATCCGTAATGAGCACCTTTGTCCCTGGTGTTGCTTGTATCATCGTTGGCATTCCAATCATCAACCCTATCGCCGCTAATCCGATGAGCATTTTTAAGCCTTTGTTAAACATTTTTTTATTACCTCCTTTTGTTCTCTGGAGTGCGAAAGATTGCTTTCGTTTTGTCCGAAAGCGGTAACAAGCCACCTCACTCCAAAAGATGCTTGCTTTACTATAGTAACACAACCTTTTAGTGGTTGTGAGAATAAAGTTATGTCAGGTAGAATTATCTGCCTACCTGTTGCAGGTTGAATAGAATTTAATCCGCAGATTAACGCAGATTTTCGCAGATTAAATAATCTGTGTCATCTGTGTTCATCCGTGTCCTATAAATTTTGTGTTCTCTGCGGATTCCTTCTGCGTTCTCTTATTCCTTCGCACTATCTCTCTCACAATCTCTTCGGCATATTTCTTTAATTGGCTGATTATTGTTTTAAACGATTGACTGTATCCAAGCGATTTGTATGTATTTTCATCAAATAAGGGGGTATTAAATTTACAGGCTAAAATATGAGCAAGACCTGCCATTTTATGTTTTTGTTCAGCCAATCTAATTGTTTCATCCCACGCCACACCATATTTTTCAATATAGGCAACTATATCCACAAAATCCTTGATTTCATTTCGCATAGCAATGGTAGCCAATTTATCAAGAAAAATATCGCCAGAATGTTCTACCTCCATCTGCCCAATTTTGTGTTTTGAAGGATAAAACCTTCTTGCCGGATATCGAACAAATTCCAGTTCCAGATGAGTATTATCTTCAAAGGTCAATGTAAAAATATGACGGTCATAATGTTTGTGATATGAAATGGAAACCTCTGGAAAGGTTTGAATAATGATATTTTTGGCGTATTCAAGGGCTTCTGGCGAAATTTTCTCAACGCTAAAGAAATCCAGGTCAACACTAAGTCGATGTTTCAAATCAAACATCGCCAGAGCAGAACCACCACCAAAGTAAAATTGTTCTGCCATCTCACTATTAGCCAGTGATTCTAACAATTGCTCCTGTCGCTTACGCAACCTTTCCATAGAGTTCCTCCTGATAGATACGGTAATATAATTTAATTGCCTCCCGAGTTTCATACGAGATATCCAATTGTTCGATTTGAGAATAAAGTGCATTTATGGTCTGAAAATCATGTCCATAAACCGGGAAGAATTGTGCAATTCGTTGTAATGCCCAGTTTTTATCTGGCGGATATTTATAATCCCACAACAATGCCTTTGGAAAAGATATCTGCCAGTCTTCTAATTGCATCTTGACCTCCTTCACAGATTGAATAGAGTTTTATCCGCAGATTAACGCAGATTGCACAGATTTTTTGCCACAGAGACACAGAGAACACAGAGATAATCTAAAAAATTCCTCTGCGTCTCCGTGTCTGTTATGTAAAGTGTCAAGCTTTTTTTTATTTTTTTACTTAAGAAAAGACTCTACGACTTATCTCTATAACTCTACACCTTATTTTTGTTTTAGGCATTTTGAGTTTTTA